>NZ_MCYD01000720.1:0-17402 GCF_002876325.1 Vibrio sp. 10N.261.52.A1 | reverse complement strand
CATACGTTCTGTGGTTGTTGGTAAGCGAATGATACAGCGCGAGCAATGTCGTCAGCTGCCAATACGCCGCCCATGTCTTCTTTCCAAGAATCGTAACCGTCTTTGATCTCTTGAGATGTTGTGTGAGACAGAAGCTCAGTCTCTACCGCACCCGGTGCGATAGTAGTAACACGAACATTTGAAGCGGCAACTTCTTCACGAACGTTCTCAGAGATAGCGTGTACCGCGAACTTAGTACCACAGTAAGCTGCGTGGCTTGGGAATGTTTTCTTACCCGCGATTGAGCTGATGTTGATGATAGTACCTGTGTTGCGTTCCATCATTGGAGCAAGTACAGATTGCATGCCGTTTAGAAGACCAATTACGTTCACATCGAACATTGTCTTCCACTCTTGTGCGTCTTGAGTATCGATTTGACCAAGAAGCATTGCGCCAGCGTTGTTGATAAGTGCATCTACAGGACCAAACTTCTCTTCACCTTGTGCGATTGCTGCATCAAAAGACGCTTTGTCTGTTACGTCTACTTTCACTGACAGTGAATTTGGTAGGTTCAGTGCTTCAAGGCGGTCAATACGGCGAGCTAAAAGTAGCAGAGGGTGACCTTCATCGCTTAGACGACGAGCGATTGCTTCACCAATACCAGAGCTTGCACCTGTAATTACGATTAGTTTTTTCATTTTATTTCCTCTGTACTTTTATTGCGTCGGTTGGCTACGACGTATTGTTTAAGTGCATTCGAATCAAGTGTTTGTTGTCTTGCTTCGTTGCGATGGAGGTATATTAAGGAAAATAGTATTGTTGATATATAGCGCTTTACTTGAAACACTGTTGCTGTGGTGCAACAATAAAGCGTCTATCTAATAACTCCATTAGTAAGCTGGCGACTATGCTTAATCAAATTAACCTGTCTGATATTCGTTCTTTCGTGCTGATCGCTCGTTTAGGTAATTTCACCAAAGCGGCGGAGGAGTTGGATGTGTCGCGCTCCCACGTATCACGCCAAGTAAGTAGCCTAGAAAAGCAGATGGGTGTAACGCTGTTTATCCGCACTACTCGAACCTTGAGGCTGACTCACGCAGGGCAAGATTTGTACACGAGATGTGAACAAGCCTTAGATAATATAGACCAAGCGCTGATTGCTGCGGTTGATGATGTCGAAGAGGTACGCGGTGACATCAAAGTCAACTGTGTTGGCGGTTATTTGGGGGAAGTGATCATCGCGGATCTGGTCAATGAGTTCATGCAGCTCTACCCAGATATCAGCATTAGCCTTGATTTCAGCAGTAACCGAGTCGACTTGATTGAAGACGCTTTCGATATCGCTTTTCGTATGGGGAGCCTTGAGGATGCGGGCTTTATTGCGAGGAAGCTATTGGACATAGAGATGGGAACACTCGCGAGCCCTGAGTATTTTGCTCGCAAAGGAAAGCCAAATCACCCTAAGGACCTTATCCATCATGATTGCTTAACCGGCTCGGTGCGTAAATGGAGTTTTCAAGCGCTTGATGACACCAAGAAAACACTCGATGTGCATGTGACAGGTAGGCTGCAATGTAAAAATGGCCGAGTGTTGGTGCAGGGTGCGAAGTCTGGGAACGGGATTATTCGTGTACCGACTATCTATTGCTTACAAGAACTTAATGATGGGCAATTAGTTCAGGTGTTTGACGACTGGGTGGTACCTAAAGTGGACTTTTCAGCGATCTACCACCGAGACCGCTATCAACCAAGCCGTATTAGAACCTTTATTGATTTTGTGAAAAGTCGCTTTGAACAAATGCCAGTGAGCTAGGCATGTTATAGATTAGCTGTCTTCCGTCTTTTGACAATAGTTAGACTGGCTTGGACTTACATTTCGTCGATTTCGTTTTGTAGGCTTTCTAGCTGATCCAGAATCAGTAGGAACTTCTCGCCAAATGGAGTGACTTGGTACTCCACTCTTGGCGGCAGTTCGTTGAACATTTGCTTATCTAGAATACCAAATTCTACATTTCGCTTTAAACATTCATTCAAGACCTTGGTCGATAACCCTTCGACCGAGCGTACCATTTCACCGGGACGATTGATGCCATTTGCCAGTAATTGGTAAACCGTGAGCGACCATTTACAACCGTAGATGGTCTCTACCATGCGAGCGGAACGCTCTGGCGCTGATTTTCTTGAAAAAAAGTTTTCCTGATTTTTCATAAAGATGTACCAATAAGTACCTACCTAACCGATTTGTACTTACTATTCATAGTGTTAGTTCAAAGCCTAAGATTACCACGTTCACATGACTTAGGAGATAATAAAATGAACTTCACTAAAAATGGTATTGCAGTCGTAATCGGTGGCACAAGTGGTATGGGCTTTGAAACAGCGAAGCAGTTAGTCGCTCAAAATATCCATGTGCTGGTCGTCGGCAATAACCCAACTAAGTTAGATAAAGCGGTATCAGAACTTCAGTCGCTGGGCCACGCTTCTGGTTGGCAAGCTAACCTTTATGATGATGCGAGTGTAGCGAATCTTATTGCGCATTTAGAGTCGCTTGAAGAGGGTATTGGTTACCTTGTTAATGCGGCTGGCTACTTTAACCCTAAAGCGTTTGTCGAGCACCAAGAGTCGGATTACGAGCAATACATGCAGCTCAACAAAGCGACTTTCTTCATCACTCAAGCTGTCAGCAAGTTGATGATCAAAAACGGCGGCGGAAACGTGGTAAATGTAGGCTCTATGTGGGCGAAACAAGCGATCAAAGCGACGCCATCTTCTGCGTATTCAATGGCAAAAGCTGGACTACACGCTTTAACACAGCACATGGCAATGGAATTGGCGGACCACAATATTCGTGTGAATGCGGTTTCTCCTGCTGTCGTTAAAACGCCGATCTACGAATCATTCATTAAGCCAGAAGAGGTGGACCAAGCGCTAGAAGGCTTCAATGCATTCCACCCTATTGGTCGTGTAGGTCAACCGAAAGACATCGCAAACAGCATCTCTTTCTTGCTATCAGACAGTGCCGATTGGGTAACGGGTGCAATCTGGGATGTTGATGGTGGTGTGATCGCGGGCCGCAATTAATCAAGCCGAGCTTTCAATATGGGGGATGCTTTGTTGGCAATTAAGAATTAGCAGCTAACAGCTAAGTCTCTCCCTCGTTCGTTATTCGCGTAGAATAGACATTAGCAAGACAATAATAATTAAAACAATACTTAGAGTAAGGTCGTCATTATGTTCAACATGGACTTTTCAAAGAGACTGGTTATCGAAACCGATAAACTAGATTGGGTTGCAAGCCCTGCCAAAGGGGTATGGCGTAAGCCCCTAGAAAGAGAAGAGAAAGAATCGGGTCACACGACTAGTGTAGTGAAATACGATCCTCAATCTTCATTCTCTGAACACCCACATCCGCAAGGAGAAGAGATCTTCGTATTAGATGGTGTGTTCTCTGATGAAACTGGCGATTTCCCAGCAGGCACTTACATTCGCAACCCACCTGGTAGTGTGCACTCTCCATCGAGCAAAGAGGGTTGCACGATCTTAGTTAAGCTAAATCAGTTTGATGCGAGAGACTTAACTCAAGTTCGAATCAATACGCTAGAAACGGAATGGCTACCGGGTATTGGCGGGTTACAAGTCATGCCATTGCATGAGTTTGAGCACGAGCATGTCGCTTTAGTGAAGTGGCCTGTCGGTGAACGCTTTCAGCCACATCGTCACTTTGGCGGTGAAGAGATCTTTGTGTTGTCGGGCACCTTTAAAGATGAACATGGCGTGTACCCGAAACATACTTGGATGCGTAGCCCTCACATGAGCGAGCATTTCCCTTATGTGGAAGAAGAGACGATCATCCTAGTGAAAACAGGTCATTTGCCACTGATATGATGATTATCTCGACAAGTAAAATAGAAAGCCGCTTACTAAAAGTCAGCGGCTTTCTGCTTTCTAGTGCCTATTGAGCTTACCTAATACACATTTGAGCATTAGTAAGCAACACCAATACGTTGGCGCGGGAACTTGCCAGCTTCGAGCTCATCAATCATCGCGATAGCGTAATCGCTGACTGAAATTTTGCTGTTACCATCTTCGTCGGTGAGCAGTTGATCGCCACCAGTGCGGTAGGTCGATAGTTTCTCGCCCGGGAATATTTCTGCGGCAGGGCTAACGAACGTCCAGTTAACTTCGCTATTAGATTGCTTGAACACTTCAAGAGCTTCGCCCTGTGCTAGCGCTTCGTTTTTGTAATCCGCAGGGAAGTCAGGAATAGTCACTAGCGGTACGTTTGGCGCTACTTCTAATGAGCCAGCTCCGCCAACCCAAAGTAGGCGATCGATACCGATGCTCGGTAATGTTGCCAGCAATTTAGTCGCAGTGTTTTTTACGATGTCGTGATTACCCAGAGCACGTCCGCCAATCGAAGTAATGACTGCATCAACGCCGGATAGTGCGTTTGCTAGACTTGCGGCTTCATCTTGTAAATCAAATGAACGAACTTCAATGCCTTTGGTTTCCACGCGGCTTGCATCTCTTACAACAGCAACGACCTCGTGACCACGAGATTGAGCTTCTTGAGCGATGTGACTACCAATCCAACCTGATGCACCTAATACTGCAATTTTCATAATGTCTCTCCAATTATCTAATTTATTGAGTCGTTTTCTCGACAGCCATTGCAGTCTAATAGCTCACTAGATTGCGATAAATATCGTAAAATGATGTAGATTGTATCTATATAGTTAGCTAATAAGGTTGAATTAGCGGTTAAACCGCTCGGAGAGAGTGTGATGGATAGATTGACGGCGATGCGTAGCTTTGTCGAAGTCGCAAATTGTGCCAGCTTCACTCAAGCGGCTGAGCATTTGGATATGAGCAGATTACAGGTGTCACGTCATGTTCAAGAGATAGAAGGGTGGTTAAAGCAAAGGCTGTTGCACAGAACCACTCGTAAGGTGAGCTTAACGGCTGCAGGAGAAATCGCGTTGCAGCGTTGCGAGAAAATCCTTCATGAGACCGCTGAGCTAGAAGTTACTTCACTCAATCAAACCGATGATCTTTCTGGAACCATTCGAATTGCAGCCCCCATCGGGTTAACTCAGCATATGTTGTTGGACGTGGTCGAGCAGTTCACCGAGCGCCACCCTAATATAACGGTCGAACTGTTTGCCTCAGACCGCTTTACTCAGCTGGTGGATGAGAGGATCGATATTGCACTTCGTTATACCGATCAACCTGACGATAGCTTGATTGCACGAAAGCTAATGGTCATTGATTCCGTGGTGTGTGCCTCGCAAGCTTACTTGGACAAACATGGTGAACCTGAAACGGTCGAGGCGCTTCGACAACACAATTGTTTTCGTCACTTGAATGTTTCTAAGTGGGACTTTGTTAGGGACAATCAACACTATTCAGTTGAGGTGTCTGGTTCGATTATAGCCAATGATGTTGGAGTGCTAACTCGGGCAGCTCTGCATGGAAAAGGGGTGGTTCGTTTGCCTTGTGACCTGGCTAACCCATTGATTGCAGAGGGTCAGTTGAAGCGGATATTGGAGGGTTTTGTTTCACCAAGCAGCGTACTTTGGGCGGTGTATCTATCTCGCAGCTATCAGCTTCCGGCCGTGCGCCAGTTCATTGATTTTGCAGCAGAAGCTTGGTCTCGCGATATCAAGCTTGATGATGTTTGAGTAAGTTAGCTAAGTTAAGAATCACGGAACAGCTTATAGGCATATTAATACAAAAATCCGACATCAATGGCTGATGTCGGATTTGAACTCAATAATCTAGAGTTCTAGCACGCTCTCCTCTCACGAAGTCGTTATACATATCCATGTTCGGATAACCGGGTATTTACTGTATTTCCATTGATGTCTGGTAAAGGCTGATACAAGCTCTTAGCTATTTCAGACAGCACCTGATCATAGACTTGCGAAACCGCACGAGATATATCACTGGTTAGTTCATACATGCTATCTACTGGTTGAGTTAGTTCACTACTTGAAGAGATCTCCGCGAGCGAATGCATTGCTCGTGAAAAAACGGGGGAGCCAGTGCTAATAGGGCAAATTATCGATAGTTGGTTAAGCTTTCGATGCATCTGAGACGCGTAGAACTTAAACCTCAAATATTCTTCCGGCTTTTCGCTATCAGTAACTGTAATTTCTGGGATACATAAACGAAGTTTAGTCAGAACATCCATGCAATCTAAGATTTGCTGCCAGTTCATGTGATACTCACGGCTCATGTCTTCACGCTCTGATTGAGTTAACCATACGATCATCACCTCATCCATTAAGAACATGCAGTGGCGAATGGTTTTACCATGAATCGATTGGTTGCGAACCAAGCTGCGGTTTTGCCAATCACTGTGCATTGCAATGAGCTTGAGGTGGTAGATGCGATACATAGGCCGGCTATCAAATGAGACGTGCGATTGAAGTAGCTCAGACACCTCTAGTATGTTGTCGTATACCTCATTTACTCTGCGAATTGAGCTACTAGATAATTTACAAGCTAAAGCGTAATGCGTCGCTGCACGGTGTTTTCGTGATAGCAACAGCAGCTCTCTGAGTAGAACTAAGGTTTCAAACCTGTGTGATAGTGCAGTCTGTCTCTTTCTGGAGAAATAGAACAGAGTGGCAAGCACTGCTATGGATAAACCCACTGAAATAACTACAAACATATTCAACTCCCAATATCTGAATACCTATTTAGTGGTAGTGCAGACACTGTGCCAGAGTTGATAAGTGTTATATTTCAATGGCTTATATTTGTTTGTTGTTTTTGAATGATCAACGTTGGTGCATGACTTCACCATTCGAGTGAGTTTTTCTCATATTTTGCAGGATTTTTTGAGAGGTAATCCGTCAGAAGTAGAACGTATCTTTGATTTCAGAGCTGACTTTTCTTGCCATAAGGGAAATTAAAAAGGCCTCACTCTTTAATGCTGCTCACTAGAAACAGCATTAAAGAATGAGGCCTTTCGATATTTATCTGACGCTCAATGACTTACAAAGGGAGTCATTAAACACTAAGCCTTATGCAAGCTTAAGATCGAACTCGTTGCGGTACATCACCATATCTTCAATGGTTAGTACTGGCATGTTGTGTAGTTTACCGAAAGCAACAATCTCTGGCGCTTTTGCCATTGTGCCATCTGGGTTAGTGACTTCACACAATACACCTGCTGGTTGAAGACCTGCCATTTGCATTAGATCCACAGTACCTTCTGTGTGACCGCGACGAGCAAGTACGCCACCTTTGCGAGCGCGTAATGGGAATACGTGACCAGGACGAGCAAGGTCAGTAGGTTTCGCTGTCGGGTTTGCAGCTGTTTTGATCGTAGTAACACGGTCAGCGGCAGAAACACCTGTTGTAACGCCAACTTTTGCTTCAATAGTCACAGTAAACGCAGTTTGGTTTGCGCTGTTGTTATCAACAACCATAGGTGGAAGGTCAAGTTGGTTAGCTTGATCATCAGTTAGACACAGACACACGATACCGCTGCATTCACGGATCATAAGTGCCATTTGAGCATTAGTTAGGTGTTCTACTGAGTAGATGATGTCGCCTTCGTTTTCACGATCTTCATCGTCAAGTAGAAGTACGCCACGACCTTCGCGCAGAGCTTGCAGTGCGTTTTCAACGCGAGTAATTGGTTCGCCAAATTCGGCAAGTAGTGAAGACTGATTCATGGTTAAACTCCTAAAATATCACCAGAATCAGGGCTGTATGAGGGATCTCAACCGAGCACAACAAAGCCTACTCATTACAAGTCGACTTTAGCTCATTATGGTTTTATCCAAAACGAAATGCACCCGCATAAGTTGGAGGCACGAACCCAACTCACGCGGGTGCGCCTTTCCAACTTAAACGAGTGTGTTTCCATTCTCTCTCATCCGGACTATAACCGTCGGCTCTGGCATCTCACCAGATCTGCTGACCTCGACGAATCGAGCGCTCGCGGGCTTATCTTTAGATTTTCCTAAGGACATACCGCCGGTGGGGAATTTCGCCCCGCCCTGAGAATAAAAATTAATAATTTGTTTTGCTATGAAAGCAGACCAGATGGTAATCCTTTCAATACTGGATTTAAAGGACTCACAGCAAAGTTTTTTAGATTCATCGCTTTTAAACCGGTAAGTGTTCACTTTATCAGCAGAACGCAGGCAGGGTGCTTTATTATGGGCTAGCTTGGTTCCCGCCATTCGCTATTGGAATGTGAAATAAGGGTGTTGCTGCTGATGGGTTACAGTGCGGTGTTTCACGTAACCAATAATAAAGCGACTCGAATAAATGAAGTTTATTGCGCTACGACGTCTTACTGAGCGTTTTTACAAAAAATTGATATTGGCGGTGCTAAGCTGCGATAGCATCCGACCACTTTATCCAAAAGATCTTAGCCATGACTTCTCTGTTCTCCAACAAATCCAAAGGCTTATTACTGCTTGTTTTAAGCTTGTATTCTCTTGTTCCCTTTTTGATCTTTGGATCTCATTTCGACCTTGGAAGTGCTGTATTGCCTTTTTATGGTACTGTGATGACATTCGTGACTTATTCAGCGGGTAATCAAGGGTTCCTAATCACACTCGCGGTTCTCTCTTTGTTGGTGCTGACATTAAAGTTTTCAAAAGCAAAGTTGGTGAGCCTTTGCTTGCAGCTCGGTGTTTTATTGGTGTTGAGCTTTGCAGCGAAGACATTCCTTAAATCATCAACTGAGAGCCCACGTCCATATACTGAGTATTTAGTTACTCAAGAAGTGGTTGATATGCCGGAGTTGTTTTATGAGCTGCCACTAGAAGAAAAGAACGTGGCCATTGAATCAGTAGAAGATAAGGTCAGCGAATGGCGAACGCGTCATTGGCTTGGCGAAACGGACTATTCATTCCCATCAGGACACATGATTTTCGTGGGTGTCTGCTTAGCATTCTTTGGTGGGTTGTTCTTAGAAGCGAAACGTTTTTACCTTGTAGGTAGCATGCTAGCTTGGGCTGGTGGTGTAGCTTATAGCCGCGTTTGGCTTGGTATGCATCGTCCTGAAGACTTAGCAGCATCTATCGCTTTTGCAGGCTTAATCTACCTATTAGTACCACTGGTGCCAACACAAAAAATAGAACCTTTATTGCCTAAATTCCTCAGAACGACTTAACCATTCAAGAAGAGCTTCGTTGTTTAAAGCAACTAAGTTCTTAAAAGTAAAAAAGTTCTTAAAAACAAGTTAGTACCCAAAAGCAGCTTAACAAGCGGAATCCCTGGCTATTGATTGAGCCCGAGTTCTGCTTGTTTCTTTTTGGTTAGTCCCAAAGAGACAATTCGGTGAGACTCCGTCAGGTAGTATCTCAATTCGTCATCCCTTTCAGGTGTGCTCTCAAACAGCTGAATCCACTTCATTCCACGCGAAGCAAAGTAGGGCGCGGGTTTATACCCTGGCTCTTCTTTGAGAAAATCGAAATTCTGATCAGATGCCTTAAAGATAAATGCAGGCTCGTCGTTCGGTCCCCAACCTCCAATCGCAAATACCTTACCACCCACCTTCCAAACGTGTGAATTGTTCCATTGCATGACATAGCTAGTAGCAGATTGTGACTCGCAAAAAGCATTGAATTCATCGTATGTCATAGAGCGCCCTCTCAATAGTTTGGTGCTGGTGGTATTTATTTACGATACCGCTAGAAGTTAACCAGCTAAGCCTTGCCAAATAGCCGTCAAGCCACTGATAGAACATAGCAGTAAAGAAGCGATACGTATCTTCTCTTTTGAAATCGTTTGAGTGGTCATCATAGCCACTTTGTAGCCTAACCAAGCAGCGGGCAACAAAGGTATTGTTATGATCAAATGGTGGAGCGTGAAGAAGCCAATCGGGATCTGCACGACTAATGAAATGATTGAGCTAAATACAAAGAAAGCAGAAAGATTACCACGGAGTTGGTTAGCGTCTTGGTGTTGAAGCAGTAACGCCATCGGTGGACCTCCGATCCCTGAACTAGTACCAAAGAACCCTGAGAAAAATCCTGCAATCCCCATCTTGGCGGGTGTTGGCTCTAATCTAAACGGCAGTAGGCTTACAATCACAGCAAACACTACCAGTAATCCTAGCCACAGTGACAATACGCTCGTCGATACCATCACCAACAAAGCTCCTCCTGCCAATGAGCCTGGGATTCGGCCCAGCAGTGCGACTTTGAGTCCACCAATAGAAATATTTGCGCGGTGTTTTAATGCGTTGAATACTGAGATAAAAAGGCCAATGAGGCAGATAGGCGCAGGGACATAGTCTGGCGAGACCAAAAACAGCAATGGTGCGGCGACAACAGCCAAGCCAAAGCCGATAGCGGTCTGTACAAACGAACCAACAAAAATGAGTGCCATTGCAATAAGGGCAGTCTGATTTAGGTATTCCATAGGCCTGCGAGTAAGTTCTAAAGGAGCGAATGGATACTATAAATTAAAACGGTAGAAATAGTCTTAATATTCAGTAAGGTTTATGCAAGTTTCGTTAGTTACATATTCAGTTTTTGCGTCCAATAAAAAAGAGAGCGGATATCTCAGGAACTAGTCCATTCAATATCCACTCTCTCATTGGATTGCTTATCGCTGTTACTGATTGGGGGAGTCAGTATTAAACGTTAAGCCATTGCCAATTTGATGCGCTCAATCGGCTTGTCATTGATTGGCAAATGGATAAGTGCTGCTGCAAATGCTAATACCACCGTTGACCACCAAATTGGCTCGTAAGATCCGTAGTAATCGTAAATACGACCACCAACCCAAGCGCCTAAGAAACTACCCACTTGGTGAGTGAAGAACACCAAGCCATACAAAGTCGATAGGTAGCGTGCACCAAAGATTTGGCGAACTAAGCCCGACGTTAGTGGAACCGTACCTAGCCAACAGAAGCCAATGGCCGCACCAAAGATTGCTGCGGTTGACTCAGTGACTGGCAGAGTGACAAACGCACCAATAACCACAGTACGCACTAAGTACAATGCCGACATCACATGACGCTTGCTGAACTTGTCGCCCATTACGCCCCAGAAGTAAGAACCGAAGATGTTGAAGATACCAACGTAAGCCAATGCCATTGCTGCGCTACTCGCTGGTAGGTTTTTGTCAGCTAGATAGCTTGGTAAATGCGTTGCAATGAACATCACGTGGAAGCCACACACGAAGAAGCCAGCATGAATTAACCAGTAACCTCTGTGAGAGAAGGCTTCTGATAGCGCTTCTTTCAAGGTTTGATTGTCTTCCATTTGCGTTTGTTTGCTCGTTGCGACTTTTGGTGCTCGCATGAAAAGTGCAAATGAGATCATCACGCAGCACAGCACAGCAAACACTTGCATCGCACTCTGCCAATCAAATTCGTTCAACATGTATTGCGCGCCCGGAATCACAGCAAACATACCAAATGAACCCGCAGCCGTAGTTAAACCAAATGCTTTAGCGGCGTGTTCTGCCGGTACCACTTTCGCTACTGCGCCTAATACGATCACATAGCTTGTTGCACTCAGTCCAAGGCCAACCAGTGCGCCTAGCGAAACGTAAAGCATGCTCGATTCGGTAGAAATTGAGGTAAGAAGTAAACCCAAACCGTAAGCACATGCGCCAGCAATAATGATGCGCCTTGCTCCCCATTTGTCTGCAGCCATGCCAACAAAAGGTTGGAATACACCGAACAATAGGTTTTGTAGAGCAATAGCGAAGCTGAAAAACTCACGACCGGTGCCGAAATGCTCTGAAATTGGCATCATGAAAATGCCGAATGATTGTCTGATCCCTAGACTGATAATAAGTGTGCCGATCCCAAGCCATACCAGTAAAGGAAAACGGAAAATGCTCATTCTAATACTCTTAAATTAATGGTGGTGATGTGAGTGGTCTTGCGCAGACATGTTTTGTTCAGTCATATCATGATGATGCTCGTGTCCTGATTGCTGGTGGCAGCCACTACTCACGGCGTGCTGAGCCAAAAGATCAATCAGTGGCTGACTGTGATGCACAATAACCAAACTAATGACGAGGAATAACGTCATCCTGGCTAGTTGAGCAAAAAGAGATTGTGAAAACATAAGGTGTTTACATGCGCTTGATGTTGTAAGAAGTCGCGCATCATAATGATGGGTAGGATATGTATCAAATGACTATTTGTGATTTAGTCTATGCGTTTCATGCATAGATTTACACGATGCTGATCTGAGAGGGAAATATGACTAAGAAATGGGAAAGCTCGGCACTCAACGATTCCAAGGAAGAAGCCAGTAATTTAATATAGATACTTAGTATCGTGTCTGTAACTATCTGCTTTATTGAGATATTTCACAAAACTGTAAAAACTAATATACAAACTAATTACCGTATAAGATTGTCCACTCGCTCGACTTATCTGTTAAACATCGTAAATTTGGGCGTAAACCGTTTCAACATGACTGAAACGCGATGTTAAAAGATTCAGGGAGAGTCATTCACATGGATAAAGATCATAACTTTCGCGAAAATTTGCTGGCACTGATCTTAGGTAGCGCACTGGTTTCACTTGGCGTTATCTTTTTCAACCAAGTCGGCTTGCTAACCGGAGGCACCGCTGGTCTAGCAATCTTCATCACCAAAGTAACAGACTTAAGCTTTGGCCAAGTGTTCTTTGCACTAAACTTACCTTTCTATATTTTATCGGTCGCTCGTATGGGCTGGCGTTTCACTATTAACACCTTTATTGCCGTTTCGATAGTTTCGTTCGCAGTGGACCACTTATATCACGTGATTCAGATCGCCGAGATTCATGCACTGTATGCAGCATTACTTGGCGGCGGGTTAATTGGTACTGGTATGTTGGTGATTTTCCGTCACAAGATGAGCTTGGGCGGCTTTAATATTCTGGCGCTGTTCTTACAAGAGCGTTTTGGGATTCGAGCAGGTAAGGTTCAGATGGCATTGGACTGTACCATTGTGGTGCTTTCACTGTTTATCGTTGATGCGCCGCTAATACTCTTGTCTGTGTTGGGGGCAGTAGTCACCAACCTGATTCTCGCAATGAATCATAAACCGGGGCGCTACCAACCGGTTGTAAAAGCGGAAGCGGCTTAGCGAACTTGATTTTAAGCCTAAATTACAAGCAATAGAAAACAACAAAGCCAGCATCAATTGCTGGCTTTGTTCTATGAAAATAGTCATTTAACGTTTAGCAGTTGCCACAACCGGATTCCGGTTTAGCTCGCAATCAATCACATTACCTTGTTTGTCTAGTGACAAGTTGCAGCACTGTTCAAATAGATTCTTAAGATCGCCGCGGCTTTTCTGAACGCGAGATTTAATGGTCGAATAACTGACATTTTGCTCTTCTGCGAGTGCTTTCTGGCTCTGGCCCTTGATATCAACGGCAAGCAATAGCGAGGCACTTTGCTCAGGCAACGCTTGGATGAAGGGTTCAATACACAAAGACAACTTCTGTTTGAACTCTTCATTGTGGTCTAAATCTGCAAACCACAAATCGTCCGCATCAATTTTGCTATCACGTTGTTGACGAGCGTGTTTACGGTAGAAGTCGATAATTGTGTTATTGGCTAATTGAAATAGCCACGATTTAACACTGCTCGCATCTTGCACCTTGTGCAGGTTCTGAAAAGTCTTAATTAAGATCTCTTGCAGCAAATCTTCTACATCGGCGGTGTTACTCACTTTAGAGTGGAGGAAGGCTTTTAATGTCTGCTGATATTCAGCCCACACCTGCTCTAAGTTTAAAGATGTGCTATTTGCACTGTTCATTTACGCAACACTCGTCTTGTAAGAAACCAATAACCCCTTCTAGGCATTCATACTCTGCGACACAAAAGAGAGTTCTGCCTTCACGTCTTTGGCTTATAAGGCCCGCTGAAGCAAGGCTTGATATGTGATGAGACAAAGTAGAACCGGGGATACCGAGTTCTTCTTGTAGGCCGCCAACCGCAATGCCTTGGTAGCCAGCTTTTACAACACTCTTATAGATACTAAGGCGAATTGGGTGGCCTAGCTCTTTAAGTGCTTTTGCTACGACTTCTAAGTTCATATTAACTCCTCAAGATTTAATTTCGATAATAGTCGAAATGAAGCTCGAATTCAAATCTAAAAACAATGAATACGTAAGCCATTGAAAGTCCACTTGTTTGAAATTTATTTCGATTTTTATCGAAATAAAACTTGATCTGTAACTATTTATTTCTATAATTCGAGAATATTCGAAATTAAGGGTCGGGTACTTTCCTCATAGAGTTCGACCTTCAATCCTGTTTGGAGTTAATTATGAGCAATGAAATGTTAACAATGCTAAAAGACGTGCTGGATATGTTCGCTTTCTTAGCAGTAGAACTCATCATCCTTTTCTTGGCGATTAGCTACATCGTTGGGATTCTTCAAGAGTTCCTTACGCCCGAGAAGATTCAATCTATCTTGAGCTCACGTAACGGTAAGGGCTATGTGATTGCCGCACTACTCGGTGCGATTACACCTTTCTGTTCATGTTCGACGATTCCTTTCCTAAAAGGTTTGCTACGTGCACGAGCGGGTTTTGGTCCAATGATGGTGTTCCTATTTGGTAGTCCACTATTGAACCCAGTGATCATTGGTTTGTTCGTGATTACCTTTGGCTGGCAAGTGGCAGCGTTCTACTTCTTAGTCGCAATGACGGTATCGGTAGTAGCAGGTTACACACTGGAGAAATTAGGCTTTGAGCGTTACGTAAAAGCAGAAGCGTATGAATCAACAGGTTCATCTTCAAGCTGTGGTACTAGTTGTGGTGACTCTGCACCTAAGAAAGCAGAGCCAGCAAAAGCGGAATCTTCATGTGGTACAAGCGCATGTGGTGAACCTGTACCAGTAATGGCAAAAGAGAGCGCATGTTGTGGCACTAAGAAAGAAGAGCCGAAAGTAGAAGTATCATGCTGCTCGGCTGACGGTACAGCAACAGTTGTTGAGAAGAAAGAACCTAGCCGTTGGGTAAGAATCTGGTTCTCAACTTGGAAAGACTTCAAACAAGTGTTCCCTTACTTGATGATGGGTATCGCAATTGGTTCATTTATCTATGGCTTCATTCCAACTGACTTGATTGCTAAATATGCAGGTGAAGGTAAGTGGTACGCGATTCCAATCGCAGCTGTAATTGGTATTCCACTATACATTCGTGCTGAAGCTGTGATTCCACTGAGTGCTGCATTAGTACAAAAGGGTATGGCTCTAGGTTCTGTAATGGCGTTGATCATTGGTAGTGCGGGTGCGAGCTTGACAGAAGTTATTCTGCTTAAGTCTATCTTCAAAAATCAGATGATTGCGGCCTTCCTATTCGTAATACTAAGTATGGCGATTGGTGCAGGTTACCTATACACCTTTATCTTTGGT
Source organism: Vibrio sp. 10N.261.52.A1 (assembly GCF_002876325.1). NCBI lineage: Bacteria > Pseudomonadati > Pseudomonadota > Gammaproteobacteria > Vibrionales > Vibrionaceae > Vibrio > Vibrio sp. 10N.261.52.A1. The sequence continues at coordinate 2,069 of NZ_MCYD01000720.1, read as the reverse complement.
TAATCTTAGATAACACCATCGCTACGAAAGTATAGTTAGTAAAAAGAGCTCACATTGTTGAGCTCTTTTTGTTTTTAAAGGAAAGCAGCAACGCAAGATTACACAGAGTTAGGCAGTGCAGAAGAGGTGCCTTTTGTCGCGAAAGCATTAGTTGCTAACACATCGCAGTGGTGCCGATTAATTGCATCCCCGTAATTGTTGGTAATACCGGGGAATTGGAAACGATACATTGGAATACCAAAGCGACGCTCTCTCTGCTGTCCGATTCGGTCTTTGCTTGTCCAAAACAGTCGATTCTTGGCGGTGTAAGTCATGCCGTGCATTTTATTGAAGTATTCTTCGTGGCTACGCATTTGTTCGTACAACTCAATAATACGCTGTCTAGAAAAGTTCAGCGTTGAACTGCTTTTAAGCTTGGTTCCCCATCCAGTTAATACCTTTTCCATGAAGTCTCGGGTTACAAGCCCTGGGCCAGTCAGTAAGCCTGCACCTTTACTTCCTCCAGAGGTATTAGCATTACCAACTAAGGTTCCGTGTCGGCCTGGCATGTAGGTGGTGTAATATTGGGTGGAGCGAGATAAGCGGGGCATTCTTGCTTTGAACGCTAGAGATCGCTCGTCTTCCGCAAATACGCACACGATTTGTTTTACGTTTTTACCAAGTGATTTGTAATCCTTGAACGCGTTCATTCCACCGGGTACAGGATCGCAAGCGAAAATATTGACTGGGATATGGCTAAGTTCCGGATCTTTGAGCATACGGTTCGCTAATTCAAAGCAACTGACACCGCCCCGACTCCAGCCAACGATGTTCACTTGGCTGATTGGTTTGCTCTGGCGCTCAATCGCTATGTTTTGCTGACGAGCGGCAATACCGTGTTTTAGATCGGCGGCTAACTCTTTTGAATCTTTAAGCCATTCTTGATATTTCTGGTTGGTTGCAAAAGGCCAAGCGGATTTCGCGGGGCGGGATTCACTGAGCAACCCTTTGGCTCGTTTGAGGTAGTCATTCTTGTCTTGCTGGTTACCACGTATGATGTTCAATACATGACGCATGTTGCTGTCGATACCTTTGCCTTGCAGAGTCCCTCTAATCGCAGAGTATGTATCGTCCTTGCCTTGCTTCAACCATTCGTTTTGGTTTCCGCTACCAACACCGTCCACTTGGATATAGTCAATCATGTCTCGCCCTGTAGTATTCTTCGCCAATGTTGATATCAGCTCGCCAGACACATAGTTCTTATGATTATTATCTTCTGAATTGGATCCCGTACCACAGAAGAATACGGTAAAAATCGACATACATTCCCTTATATAAATTCACCGAGGTTATGAAAAGTATAACTATCGAATCAAAAGCTTGGAGCTAAACGTCGCAATATTCTTAAAGGTCAGACCAACAGGTGAGATAAATGGAACCGAGCGCAAGTTTTATAAATTAGGTGTTTGGTGAGCTTTATTGGAGTCTTGGTTGGTTTATACCCGTCAAGAAAGATCAATCGAAGTGTTACAATACTGAACGCTATTTTGTCTAGTATCAAACAGCAGGCTGATTTTGCTCTAGTACTGAAATCTGAAGCCTACACTTTGTATAGACACCCACCGGGGGAATAGACCTTTAAAGGGCGGGGAAAGTATCAAAGACTGCTTACTAGTTTAGGTTAAGATTTATAGGAGGGAGTATGTTTGAAATACATAGGGAGTATGAGTTACAAAATCAGCAACATTTTCATGCGCACATAAAGGTGAGACCAACAGGAAACTTGGAGTTTGAGATCTTGGAATCTCATGAGCATCATGACACCGATTTTCGAAATTTATTGTTTGAAAGCGAACGGGGCAAGATCAAAGTAGTTGGGCGAGATGAAAATGGTCAACAAACTGATTGGCAACTGCTGTTAGCTGAGGACGATGCGAAAGAACTCAATCATTTAGTCGTCTTAGCGTCAGAGCAATACGAGACATTAATGCGAGATCTTATGTGAGGGTAGAGCTTGCGACACATTAAACGAAGGTGTTACCTGTACATAAAAAACTAAAAGCCCGGCAAACATGAAGTGACCCCGTAAA
>NZ_MCYD01000719.1:0-2985 GCF_002876325.1 Vibrio sp. 10N.261.52.A1 | reverse complement strand
TTACTCGCATCCCGCATCTGCTCTTTTAGCTTTTCGTTTACTCGAATCTCGCATCCCGCATCTGCTCTTTTAGCTCTTCGTTTACTCGTATCTCGCATCTGCTCTTAATCTCATCACCGGACACGCCTTATTTACTCCCCAATCTTTATGGCCCTTTACCGCTTCATCTGAAATAGAGAACTGTTCTTGCAACGCTGCCACCAAGCCAAACAGTGCCTTACGTTGCGAAAACGTGAAATTGTCGTCTGGTTGCTGCTTTGCGTCACAGCCACCGATCATACAAACCCCAATATTATTTTTGTTGTGCCCTTTCACATGTGCGCCAGTCTGCGACAGCGGCCTACCTAGCTCTACCTTGCCATCACGACGAATCACAAAGTGATACCCCACATCGCGCCAGCCTCTCTTTTTATGCCAGCAGCGAATGTCATGCACGCCTATGTCTTGTTGTGGTGACGTGGCGCTGCAATGCACGGTAATAAAAGAGAAAGCCAAACCGGCGGGAAGGTGACACAAAAAGGAACAAGGGGATGAAGATTGACCCATTAATCGCGGCCATTGAGTTCGATGAGTTGCTGGTGGAGTGCGTGACAAAATGCTTCCTCATGTTGTTGTAACCATTGCTGGGATACAGGTACCTGGCTTAGTTCCGAATTGCTACGTTTTAGCCAAGCACGTTCCACAGTTTTCGCGTAAGCGTCGTGATAGCGCACATAGCGAAGGTAAGTAACGTAGTAGCCAAGGGTTTCGCGCTTGCTAGCTCGGCTTATTGCCCAACAAAAATCCTCGTAGTTAACAGCAGTAAAGCCACTGTGTTCTGGTGATGCGCCATATGCCGAGTTCTGATCTGAGCAACAGCGAGAGTTAGAGTGCGGATTAGGGAGGGAGTAAGAGCAGCACTCTGCACTGGCCATGTTTCCTCGGTAGGCGGAAATAAAAAGAGAGATGATTGCCTTCATTGAACACCTTATGGTTGCTACGGGGGAGGCAATGTAATTCAAGATTTTCGATTAGGGTTGCCGCTGCTCATCATTAAAAAAGGCTTAGCTAAAAAGTGAGAGGTGTTTCCCAAAACACCTGTTTGATAGGTTTGATGTTGCATATCAGTTCGAGCCAATTAACTAAACATCTTTTCTTACAACTTATCTCACGGGCGTTGCGCCCCCAATCCTTAAAAAAGTGTTGTTAATGCTCTGACTATCAATGGATCTCTTGATGAATCAACCGATAACAAGGAGCGTTAGTGATGTGTGTTTCTCTCATTCTTTCTTTTATGCCACTGAAAACCGGTTCGCCGATCAGCAAATTGGTGCTGTTAAAATTGGCCGATAATGCCGACGCGCGCGGCGTGTGTTTCCCCTCGTTGAATTACTTAGCGCAATATTGCGAAGTGTCGCTAAGAACCGTGACAAGGCACGTTAACGAGCTGGAAAAGCAAGGTTTTTTACAGCGGATAAAGCGCTTTGATGATTCAGGGCGCCAGCGCAGCAACTTATACCAACTGCGTGTGCCTGAAGGTTGCCACATTGAACAGCACAACTTAATTCATGACACCCCACAGCCCGCCACTGTATCGGTAACGGAGCCTGTAGCCAATCACAACCTTAATACGGCTCAATCCGACACCCACCAGGAGGCCAACCGATCCAACACGGAGAGTGATCCCCTGGCACACATAATCTCTCATAAAGAACATAAAACAGGGCTAAGCCTAAAAACTAACACGCTCGAGAAGAGTCCCGCAGAGAAGGCAGTGGTAAAACGAGGAGATGCCAGCACAACGGATACGCACAGTTCGAATAGTAAAAGCACGGGCATCACAAGCACTAGCACCGAAATCTCGGACGCCAAAAACTCGGACACCAAGAGCCCCGATGACGCGGTGATTCACCTGCTCACCCAAGAAGGAAGCGCTCCGATTTATCATGAGTTCTTTACCATATTGGAAAGCACCTACCCTAACTTAGATGTGCTGCAACAACTGCACGCCATGCAAGCCTGGTTGTACATTAACCCCGATAAACGTAAACCGTTTGAACACATTGGCCACTTTGTGAATGGCTGGCTAAGAAGAAGTGCGAAAGCCAAAACCAAACAGGGAGCGTTCGTACCAACAAAGCGAACCAAAGGGGCAAAGCTAATCAAGCGCAAACTGCCAATGCAGCAGGCGCAAGCAAACCTTACGAAAGAACAACCGCGAAGTAAGCACTTACCACATCAGCATAGCCAATCAGCCACAACGCCTGTGGCCCAAGCTCTGGCCGAATACCAGAGCAATAACACCCACAACCCGTTTGAAGCACGCATTAAAGCGCTCATTCAATCGAAAGCGCAGATGAAAGATGACACTGAGTGAAGCCAAGCTCAGAGCACCCAAACAGGGCGCAACCCAAACCACACAACGGAAGTGAGCAGTAATGTAAACAAGGAAGAAAATAACATGGACGATACAGGCTTAAAAAAACTGACCACTGAACAGCAAGCCACGCTTTTGGCCAAAGAAGTCGCGCGAGTAGAAGGGCGAATTGGAGAGTTCTTAAAATTACTGGTGAGCCATTACCCACAAGGCTTAACCCGCACTGAAATCAAAACACTACTGGCGGTGAACACCAACCCCAGTTTTGTTTCTTTGTACCGTAATGGCAAAATATTCATCGACATAGAGAAGCGCTACTGCGACGCAGCACAAGAAAACCGATACTACATAGGGACGCAATACCTGCAAGACGTACAATGCTTTCGCTGGGTGAATGCGTGGTGAGATCTTGGTTCAAATTTCAAACTAGTCAATATGCACTTACTTTGCTAGAATGCGCATCAAATTAGAAACCGTATGAAAACCGCATTAATATGAAGTACGGTGAAAAACATGATTTATTGCCTGTAGGAGCCAAACCTAAGGGCGGTAGCGTGGGTAAATATCGTGAATGTTTGAGTTATGCTTGCCGCTATTTTAAAGGTGTGTGATTTGTAAATAAAAAATAC
>NZ_MCYD01000718.1:0-13647 GCF_002876325.1 Vibrio sp. 10N.261.52.A1 | reverse complement strand
GTATTTGAATCTTCAGGTTTAGGTAGCGCTGATGCGCCGAGCTTCGATGTGGTTCAAGATTTTGATGCCTCACCAGACACGGATGCGATTGATTTGTCAGGTATCCTGGGGGGCTTAGGTATCGCGACGGGCATTGGTGCGACACAGTACCTCGATCTTGAAGAATCAACGGAAGGCGTCACGATTTCGATCAAGGCCAATGGAGACGATGACGTCCAACAAAATATCTTGCTCGCCGATGTGACGTATGACGATTTGTATCAGGGTGATAGCAGCAGTGCATTAGAAGCACAAATTTTACAAAAAATGATAGAAGACAATAATTTAACGCTGTAAGTTAGATGTACAGTCTATAAAAGGAAGTTTTAGATTGGTAGAACAAAAAGACAGCTGGCTAGGTTGTGTGGAGTGGTTATGCGAGCATTTTAATGTGCGTAGCCATCCGTCCAAAATAGTGTCTGGCCTACCTTTAGACCAAGGAAGGCTTAATGAGTCCCTTTTCCCAAGAGCGATTGAGAAATCAGGGTTGACTCTGAGTCATGTAAAAAAAGAGTTGCTGACTCAATGTCAGTTTCCGGTTGTTGCTGTGAAATCAGCGACAGGAGCTCCCGTAGTTGTTACCCAAGGCGCTGGTGATGACTTTGATGTTTTAGATTGTGAAACTGATTCTAGTCAGACTATCTCGTTAAAAGAGTTGGTCGCACAAGTCGAATCGTACGTTTGGCAAGTCGGTGCTCAAGCGCTTGATGACGCCCGTGTTCAGGCACATGAGCGCAGTGATAGTAAATCAAATACGCGCTGGCTTTGGCGTGTGGTCAAAGAAGTGAAACCTTGGTACCGAGACCTGTTTATCGCTTCGTTCTTGATTAACGTATTGGCGCTAGTCGTTCCGCTGTTTACCATGAACGTATACGACCGTGTAGTACCCAACCAAGCGTTCAACACACTTTGGGTACTGGCCGCCGGCGTTGGTATCGTGGTTATTTTTGATTGGGTATTGAGAAGCTCACGAAGCTCTGTGACGGACATGGCAGGGCGCTATATAGACAATAAGCTGTCTTCTCAACTATTCTCAAAAGTCCTTGGAATGAAGCTCGAAAACCGACCGCAATCGGTAGGTGCATTCGCACGGCAGCTTCAAGACTTCGACAGCGTAAAAGATTTCTTCACTTCCATTTCTTTGGTGACGTTAGTCGACCTGCCATTCACCTTGCTGTTCCTTTTACTTATCGGGTGGCTTGGTGGTGCGATGATGTTTATTCCTGTCGCTATTATGTTGGTGCTTATCGTGCTCAGCATTGCCATGAAGGGCAAAGTAGAAAAAACGTTTGATGAAACCGCGCGTCTGTCGACACAAAGACAAGCACAGCTGTTCGATTGTTTAACAACACTTCCAGATATCAAGCAGAACAACGCTGAAGGTGTTACTCAAAAGCGTTGGGAGCAGACGATCTCCTCGCTATCTCAATGGCAGACTCAGTCTCGTCATTACTCAAATATCGTGACCCACTCAATTCAATCCAGTCAGCAGATTGTCACCATTACTCTGATCATCTTCGGTGTGTATCAAATCTCAGAGGGCTTGCTAAGTATGGGTGGGTTAATTGCTGTCGTGATGTTGAGCGGGCGAGCGGCGAGTTCTGTGAACCAATTGTCTCTTTTACTGCTGAGATTCCAGCAAACACGTTCTGCAGTCGAAGGACTGAACCAGATAATGGAGCTGCCTCAGGAAGAGTCCAAACACCAAGTGATAGACAAGGGCGACTTTGACGGTGGAGTGAGGCTTGATGAGGTGACCTTCACTTATCCAGAGACGCAAAGCCCTGCATTAAAGGATATCTCACTGGAGATCAAGCCGGGTGAACGAGTTGGCCTTATCGGTGCAGCTGGCGCAGGCAAAACCACACTGTTATCGATTATTGCTCGTCAGTATTTACCGAGTACTGGACAAGTGTTTTACCAAGAAATTGACGGCCAGTTGTGGCCAACCAGTGTCTTGCGAAATGGTATGGGCTGGGTAGGACAAAATACCAACCTTATCTTTGGCAGCGTTTACGATAACGTGACGTTAGGTGCAACGAATGTCGATGAAGAGAAGCTAAGACAGGCATTACAGCAGTCGGGTTTGAACGGCTATATGGGGCGTTTAAGTAATGGCTTGGAAACGCCAGTTGGTGAGGGCGGCCGGTTGCTCTCTGGAGGCCAACGTCAAGCTGTTGCCATTGCAAGAGCACTCTACCGCTGTCCAAAACTTTTGATTATGGATGAACCAACCAGCGCGCTAGATAATCAAGCGGAAATTCAGTTCTTCAATGCACTGCAAAGCATGCCGAGAGAAACGTCTATGCTGATCAGCTCGCACAAATCTTCCTTCTTGATGATGTGCGATCGCGTGATTGTTCTAGATAAAGGTCAGATAGTCGCGGAAGGTGAGCCCAAAGATATTTTATCTCTGCAGAAGAGAAGCGTACCCAAAGGAGCGAGCCGCTTTAAGACGGTTTCAGTGGTAAAGGGAGGTCGTAATGAGTAACGATATTCAATGGACCAATAACCACTTGGCGTTCCGCTCACGTAAGTTGATTTGGCTAAGTGCGCTGTTGATTGTGTCGATCATTGGCTGGGCGACGTGGGCAACTCTCGAAGAAGTGGTGATTGGTGAAGGCAAAGTGGTGCCGAGTCTTTCAGTACAAACGATTCAGAGCTTAGAAGGCGGCTTGGTTCAAGAGATCATGGTGCGACAAGGCCAATCTGTGGTGAAAGGTCAGCCTCTGGCGAAGTTAGAAGATACGCGTTTTAAAGCGGCATTTTTAGAGTCGGCTCAACAAGCGGATACCTTACTGGCTCAGCAATCAAGGCTAAGAGCTGAACTCTCAACCGTGGTGTTAAACAACGATGCTAAAGAGTGGTACGAGCGAGTGGTATTGGTGCCACAAGACATTGCCGTTGATGTATCAAGCCATCCTGCATTAATGAACGCCAAAGCGAACTACCTTGAGCGCTTGGGGCAATTGAAGTCGGAGCTGGAAGAGGCGGCATTGCGTATTGAGCAACAAGCTCAGGCTCGTGTTGATACGTTGAATAATATTCAGACTCTTGAGAGCAGCTTAGATATCGTGATTCGAGAGCGCAACATGCTCAAAGATGTGGTGGCCAGCGGTGCGGTTGCAGAAGTTGAGTTATTAAAACTGAATCGTGACGTTGTAAAGCTTAAAGGTGATATTGCGAGCTCAAGAGTGGCAGCTCAGAAACAGATGGCGGCGTATTCGGAATCTATTGCTGACCACCGCAGCATCGCATTGGACTTTAGAACCAAGGTGCAAGGTCAGCTCAACGAAGTAACCAGCAAAATCGCGCAACTTAACGAAAGCCAACAGGCAATCGCCGACCAACTTAAGCGAACGGAAATCGTAGCGCCTGTCGACGGCACGGTGAAAGAGATCTTTGTTCGCACCATCGGTGGTGTTGTCCGCCCTGGTGAGCCGATTATTGAGCTGATCCCATCCAACAGTCAGCTGATTGTGGAAGCTAAGATCTCTCCTCAAGATATTGCCTTTGTTCACAAAGGGTTAGACGCCACTATTAAGTTTTCGGCTTACGATTTTGTGATTTATGGCGGGCTAAAAGGCGAGGTGACCTACGTGAGCGCCGATGCCTTGCAAACTGAAGACGGCAACGCATATTACCGAGCCCATATTCAATTAAACGAAGACCAGCAACAAAACTCTGCCTTTAGTATTATCCCAGGGATGCAAGTGGCGGTTGATATCTTAACCGGTGAAAAAACAGTATTGAGTTATTGGTTAAAACCTATTTTACGAGCTAAGGAAAACTCACTTCGCGAGCGATGAAGTGCGTCAGCATAAATATAAAAGGAAGTGTAATGCATTCAAAATTCTTACTCTCTTCTTGCTTACTAATGAGCGGGCTTTCTCAAGCTGCCTCATTAGAAGAATCGGTGGCATTTGCCATTGACTATAGTCCAGAGATATTGGCGCAGTACTCCAGATACCAATCGGTAATACGAGACGGAGATGCGGCGAGTGGCTTGTATATGCCACAAGTCAATTTATATGCAGCAGCGGGTTATGAAGAGACTCGCTATAACAGCGGCAGCAAACTTGATACCGACGACCGAGGCCTAACACGAACTGAAATTGGCGTTAAAGTCTCTCAGCTACTGTTTGATGGTTTTAAAACGACCTCGAATGTTGACCGTTTAACCTATGAAGCGGAAGCGGAGCGTTTGACACTGATTTCTCGCGCTGAAAATGTGTCATTGGATGTGGTTAGAAACTACCTTGATATTTTGAAAGCAGAGACGCTTTTGGAGCTTTCCAAACGTAACGTGAAAGAGCACCAAGAGATCTATCAAGATATCCAGGATAAAAAGAGCAAAGGTTTAAGTAGTAATTCAGACTTAGCTCAGATCTCGGCTCGTGTCGCGACGGCACAATCTTCATTGATCGCGGCTCAAAACAATCTGTTTGATTTGCAGACCCAGTACTTACGATTAGTGGGTAAGCCTGCGGTGAACTTGGTGTATCCACGTTTTGATTACGCTCTGTTACCAAGTTCTGCTGAAGTGGCTCTTGAACAGGCGGTAGAGAACCATCCTGAAATCAAAGCCTCGTTGCTTGATATCGACGCCGCTCGTAAAGAGATGCGTAGAGAGAAAGGCGATTACTACCCAGAGGTCAAATTAGAGCTTCACGCGAATAAGAATGACAACGTCTCAAACCCGCCTGGTGGTGTCGACGAAGATGCGCGAATCATGCTGACCATGGATTACGATCTGTTTAATGGTTTTTCTACAGATTCACGTGTCGAATCGTCAGCGTGGCGCGTAGAAGAGGCTAGAGCGATTCGAGTCAGAACTGAACGCGAAGTGAAAGAGGGGACTCAACTCGCTTGGAATGCTTACAAAATGCTCGAACAGCAAAAGTCTTTGCTTCAACAGAACGTCGATGCTGCCAAAATAGCCGAGCTAGGTTATATCCAGCAATTTAATGTCGGCAGACGAAGCCTACTGGATGTTCTGGATGCCAAGGTCGAGGTTTTCTTAGCTCGACGAAATTTCATCAGCACTGAATACGAGCAGACATTAGCGGCATACCGAGTATTGAATGCGATGGGTATGTTGACCTACGCATTGAGGGTTGAACACCCAGAAGAGTGGCAAGGGGAGAACAAGTAATGAAACATTTTAAACTCGCACTACTTAGTTCTATTTTGTTGATGGGTTGTGCAGAAACGCCAGACACCACCATGACTCGCCACCAAATTGATGATTTAGCGGATAACGACCGTGATGGTGTCATCAACCAACGAGACCTGTGTGCAGACACACCTGAAGGCGTAACCGTTGATATCAAAGGCTGTGCTAATTGGAAGATCGTAGAAGACGTTGAAGTACTCAGCGTGGCATTTGATTTCGATAAGTACGACCTTAAACCAGAGCATACAGCGGTATTGAATGAGCTTGTTCGTTTGCTTGGTGAGCAACCGGATGCTTCAGTAACCTTGGTGGGCGATACTAGCTCAGAGGGTACCAACACTTACAACAAGGCATTGGCTAAGAGAAGAACGGGCGTTATCCGAGACGCACTGATCGACCGCGGAATCGATAGTAAGCGTATCTTTGAACAAGAATTTACTCAGATAACCAGCCTAACTCAGCATCTTCATAAGCGTAAACGTAGAACTATTGCTGTGTTAAAAACCGAGAGTATGGAAGTGAATCCATCTTGGAATATTTTCACTTCAGAGATGCAGCTAGACAGTAACAGTGACGTTGAATCTAAGATAATGATTGACCCGGAAGGAGGCCAGTAATGAAGAGTCTATCGAATAAATCTGGCTTACTGCTTGCCGCTATACCGGCCCTTTTCTCTCCAGTAACATTGGCGAATGACGTCACAGAGATCGGCTTAGTCGCCATTGAGCCTAATATGGAAGCCTTGGTTGAAGACTTGCTTAAGAGTCAAGAGATCGACTTGGAGCTTTTGCTAAGCGACAGCGTGCCAGAACAAATGATCATGCAGCGTTCACGTGTGGGTATTACTTCGAAAAAGTGGACCGACAAAGAGATGGCAAGGTTTGATATGCGCTACGGCTATAGGCCGACAGAGCTGATGTTTACCGCCGATGTGATTGCAATTTTGGCCAATGAAGATAACCCAGCCACATCCATTACAGTCGCTGAACTTATCGATGTGTTTGGATGCTCGAACGATCCTAAGCACCCTAAATGGTCGCCAACTAGTGATGCTCGTAACGGCGAAAGCCTAGACACCCATATGCTGCCTTTCGCCATCGACCATAACCTGAAAGGGCATACTACCTTTTCCAGCTGGGTTGAGTGTGGAGCGGATGGGGAATATGCACATACTCAGTTCCTATCGGACTTGCCGCATCTTATAAACAAGATTGAAGATGAAGAGGCGGCGATTGGTTACACCGTATACTCGGATCAAATCTCTGATGTGAAATGGCTGAGCGTTGTCGATAACTTAGGGGTTAATTACGACCTTAACAAAGAGACCATCCTCTCTGGGCGTTACCCATTAGCGACGGTTTACTACATGTACTTGAACATCCCAGCACACCGTAAAGGATTTACTGAACAAGAGAAATTCTTTATTGGCCTAACGCTTTCTGAAGACCATCAAGAGGTGCTAAATCAGTACGGTTTCATCAGCTTACCGCCAGAAGCGATTCAACGTAACAAAGTGAGATTGTCGCTTGAAGAGCCGGCTATCGAAGGTGGTTATAAATAATTAGGATGACGTATTGTAACGGTTGTGGAAGAGTGCTATCCTCACTTCCGTAATGGTTCTCAACGTGACGGATTACGTTATTCGGCGATGAATTTATCTAGCGGGCATGTATGCCCGTTTTTTTTCGCCTAAAATTTGTGGCTCAACAGGTTGCTGGTTGATGGGTTGCGTATAATGAGTCACGTCTAGTGATTTGAATAAGCAACATTAATGAAACGTCTTTCTGCCCTAATCGTACTATTAGCTTTCAATATCCTCTCTTTCTCCGTTCAAGCGAATGAAAGTTGGTGGCTACGAACCGTGTTTAACACGAGCCACGCTCAGCCTAGTTCTCAACACTATATTAACGACATCGATTTAATGGATTGTGGCGAAGTCGAAGGCACTCAGCTGTGTAGTGACCTAACGCAGTACTACGATCTTGATGTGTATGTAGAGTTGGACTTAACAGCATCAAGTGTCGAAGTCGTTCGTTTCACACTGCCATATTCCAAATTAAGTTACACCAAACTTCAAGCATACCTACGCCAAGATGGCTTTGCACTCAGCTCAATTCGTATTGGGGAAGATGAGTTCGATGTTGTGAGCCAACTTGAACTGGCAGAAAGGGAAGGAGTAAGTGCTGACATAGTGGACAAGCAGTTGATCGAGTTTATGAATGGATCGCACGACTCTTCAGAGCAAATAAGCCGATGGAATGTCCCGAATGTTGACTCTCCTTGGATCGTTCTCACTAGTGACGGAGACAGTTTGACCGTGGAACTTAATCGCTTTTAATCACTCAAATTTATAGAAAGTGTTATTTTTCATTCGAGTAAACCACCTTTTTCGTAGAACGCCTGAGAGCCAGACAGCAAGCTATTATTGATTTGAGTGTTCGTTTTTCTGTTGCTCTCACAGTTTTAGCAAGCGTTTACCTTTGCCATTTGTTAAACGTTGAGCCGTCGGTAAAACGAGCATAGGATACGCTCAGTATTGATAAAGGAGACAACCCATGGTTGCAAAAGTAACGATAGCGCCACAAGGCCCAGAATTTTCTGAGTTGGTGCAAGGATACTGGCGTACGGCAGAGTGGGGCATGACCCCTCAACAACGTCTAACTTTCCTTAAGCAACACATAGACCTTGGTATCACAACGGTTGATCACGCGGATATCTATGGTAACTACCAATGTGAAAAGCTGTTTGGTGAAGCACTTGCGCTGGAACCTAGCCTTCGAGACGAGATTCAAATTGTCACCAAGTGTGATATCAACTTGTGTGGTGACCACACTTCTGAGCGTAAGATCAATCACTACGACACTAGCGCACACCATATCTACCAATCAGTAAATAACTCATTAGAGCGCCTAGGCGTTCACGATATCGATGTATTGCTGATTCACCGTCCCGATGCCTTGATGGATGCAGACGAAGTAGCAGAAGCCTTCGCAGAGCTGCACAAAGTCGGTAAGGTTAAGCACTTTGGTGTATCTAACTTTTCACCACGTCAATTCGAATTATTGCAATCTCGATTAGGCAAACCGTTAGTGACTAACCAAGTTGAAATCAACCCATTGAATTTCGACGTTGCCCATGATGGCACGCTTGATCAGCTGCAAATGAACCGCACTCGTCCAATGGCGTGGTCTTGCCTAGGTGGCGGTAGCATCTTCAGTGGTGATTCTGCACAAGCGGTTCGCGTTCGTGAAGAGCTTGAGGCGATTCGTTTAGAAGTGGGTGCAGACAGTATTGACCAAGTGATTTACGCTTGGGTACGTCGTTTACCGTCGAACCCAATTGCTATCATTGGTTCTGGTAAGATTGAACGCGTTAAGACAGCTGTTGATGCACTGAAAATCGAACTGACTCGCGAACAATGGTATCGCGTGTGGGTGGCTTCTAAAGGCCATGGTGTGCCATAGAAAGCAATCCGTAAAGAAGCAAAAGCCAGCTAACAAAGCTGGCTTTTTTGTGTTCGCATAACCTATTTCTTCAAAACTGTGATTAAGGTGGAATAATTTTCAAAAACACTCATAATGCACTCTGTTTTTCACCAGTTGGATATTTCCATTGAGCACTTCAAAATTCTCTTCAATCGCCCTTAAACCTGAGCTTCTGCATACGTTGGATTCTCTTGGTTATACTGAAATGACGCCGATCCAAGCGTTAAGTCTTCCTACTATCCTAAATGGCAAAGACGTTATCGGTCAGGGTAAAACGGGTTCAGGCAAAACAGCTGCTTTTGGTTTGGGCGTGCTGCAAAACCTACGCGTTAAGCGTTTCCGTGTTCAATCTTTAGTGTTGTGTCCGACTCGTGAACTGGCAGACCAAGTAGCAAAAGAGATTCGTACGCTTGCTCGTGGTATTCACAATATTAAAGTGCTGACACTGTGTGGTGGTATGCCAATGGGGCCACAAATTGGCTCACTAGAGCATGGCGCACACATCTTAGTCGGTACTCCTGGTCGTATTCTTGATCACTTGGAGAAAGGCCGCATTGACCTATCTGAGCTGAACACGCTGGTATTAGATGAAGCGGATCGCATGCTAGAGATGGGCTTTCAAGACGCGTTGGATGCAGTTATCGATGCAGCACCAAAAGATCGTCAGACTCTTCTGTTTAGTGCAACCTTCCCTAAACAAATTAAATCAGTTGCTGACCGCATCATGCGTAACCCAGAAATGGTGAAAGTTGAATCGACGCACGATCACTCGAGCATTCAACAGCACTTCTACAAACTTGAAGGTTCTGAGGCTCGTGACGATGCTCTAGAGTTGTTGTTACTTCATCATCAACCAGAATCAGCGGTTGTGTTCTGTAACACGAAGAAAGAAGTACAGAACGTGACTGACGAACTAAGCCATCGTGGCTTTAGCGTTATCGAGCTGCATGGCGACATGGAACAGCGTGAACGTGACCAAGCTTTGGTTCAGTTCTCAAACAAAACTATCTCGATTCTAGTGGCGACAGACGTTGCGGCTCGCGGTCTAGATGTTGATAACCTAGATGCAGTATTCAACTTCGAGTTGTCTCGTGACCCAGAAGTTCACGTACACCGCATTGGTCGTACAGGTCGTGCAGGTAGCAAAGGTGTGGCGATCAGCTTCTTTAGCGAAAAAGAGATGTACCGTGTGGCTCAAATTGATGAGTACATGGACATGCCAATCGAGCCATCTGAACTACCAGCGAAACCAATCGCAAAACCGTACTACTCAAACATGGTGACGATCCAAATTGATGGTGGTAAGAAAGCCAAGCTTCGTGCAGGTGATATTCTTGGCGCATTGACTGGTCAAGGTGGTATCGAAGGCAAGTCGGTAGGTAAGATTAACTTATTCGCAATGCGCGCTTACGTAGCGGTAGAGCGTTCTGTTGCTAAGAAAGCATTGAATAAGATCGAATCAGGCAAAATGAAGGGCCGTCAATTCCGCGCCCGAATTTTGAAGTAATTCGAGATTCTAGCCCTTTACTGTCACGTTAAGCACGGTGCAGTAAAGGGTGTTTCTCAATGGGTTAGTCTATTTCCCCATGCTATATAACGATTAATCTGCTCTCTATTCATCGGGCCTTATCGAATAAAGGTCGTTCAGATGTTTCCCTTCGTTAAGATACCAAGTCATCGCTTCCTGTCGGTTGCTCGCTATTATTGTCATGGTAGTTACTTTCCCATCGTCAAAATAGCAAAGCTCGTATTCTAACGCGCTGGTATTTTCAGGAATAGCGGCCATAGCTTCCCTCCCAAATACTGAATATTCGATACTCATTTAAATCATGCAGCTATTTCCAACTTGCATTTCAAATAAGCAAAAAAGCCGAATAACATCACTGCTAACAATAGGTTTTATTTTAATCATTTGCCGAAATGGCTTATTTGGCAAGGCTAAGTCTCAATTTATCTGAAAGTTTTACGAGAACTTGCTTTTATAACTAATGTTATAAGATCAAGAGTAAATCTATTTTGTCGTTTGGGTTTACTGATTAGTCATAGGCTGTGAGAGGGTGTAATGAGAAAATGCCGTTGGTTACTTCTATTGGTCTGTTTCCTATTTGTCGGGTGCGGAACTAAATTCGCATATAACAATATCAGCTGGTTTGCGGTGAGCTATATAGAAGACTTTGTTTCGTTATCCAATAGCCAAGAGTCTGAGTTAGAAGCGCGCTTAGATTCATTGCAAGCATGGCATAAAGAAACTCAGCTACCACTTTATATTGAACAGATAGAAGTGCTGCAAAGTATTAATCGTTCAGAGTTGAGCCCCGCTTTTATTGTTGAACAAAGTGAGCAAATAAAAAATCACATTCGAACCATCGTTAATAAATTCTCTCCTGACATTTACGCGTTAAGTATGCAACTTAACCCTAAACAAGATAGCGAATTCTTAAAGAACTTTAGAAAAAAGCAGCAAGAGTTTTACGAAGAGAGATTGTCTTTGAATGATGATGATTCTAGAGAGCGATATCGCGAGCGAATAGAGGAACGACTTGAGCGATGGTTAGGATCGGTATCAAAAGAACAACAACAGATCATTGTGGCTTGGTCTCAAGAGTGGATAAATACCAATAATAGCTGGCGAGAGTATCAAAATAATACTTATCAAGATCTCACTCTACTGATGGAAAAGAAGAGTGACTTGCACATCTCTCAGCCGATTATTATGAAGTTGCTTTTGAACAATGAGTCTTATTACCCTGACGGTTTGGAATCTCAACTTAACAAGAATATGCAGATATCCGCCAAGTTTTTAGTGGATATCGCAGCGGTAAGTAGTGATAAGCAATGGTCTTATTTCATGAATGAATTAGAGAGCCTTGAGTCAACATTGATTACCTTGCAAGAGTAGGGCGCAAGTAAGCCTTGCCAATAAAAGAAAAGGCTACTCTAGAAATATAGATCAGCCTTTACTTATTCTAATTATTGCGAATGCACTTAACCTCGGTTGCTCATCAGGAGCTTTGGAATTGCACCTTTGGCTGTCTTCGATATTTTCTGCATCAACTGGAAGCTAGGTTGATATATACCGTGGTCACTCTGCAGCTCATCAATCATTAATAACCATAGTCTTGCTGTCATCTCTGAATCGGCTAACGCTCTGTGGAAAGTACCATCGTTGTCGATACTCTTGAAACGCACAAGGTCACCTAACTTATGAGTTGGTGCGTCTTGGATAAGGCGGCGAGCGATCAGCATTGAGCATGCAAATTGTCCAGTGTAATCACGACCAATATTTTCTAACTCTGCATCAAGAAAGCGCTTATCAAATGAGGCATTATGAGCGACTAGTTGGCTGTCTTGAATGAAGTCTGCAAATTCATCCATCACTTCTCCACAGCTAGCAGCGGTGCTTAACATACGATTCGTGATTCCGGTATAGCCTTCAATGAACCCACTCACGCGAAATCCCGGGTTCATCAGTTGTTGAAAGGTGTCGACTACTTCGCCGTTAACGAGTTTCACTGCACCAATTTCTATCGCTCGATCGCCCATATTTGGGGACAAGCCAGTGGTTTCGAAATCGAGAACGATAACGGAGTCTGCGGAGTGTGGAGCCATGGTGTTTCCTAATAACTGTTTATCTGTATCGCTTTATATAAGCGTTGGTATTGCCTTCGGTGTCGCCAGCTTATTGTGGGTTATCACTGATAGTGAGCTCAGTGTAACCTGTCGAATCATCATGCTCTCTGCTGAAGGTCAAGGTATCGTAGCGATGAATAATCAATTCAGCGGTGGTTGCGATGATGGTTCCTTCAAGTAAATGACCACCAATCACATCGCCATTCTCATCAGCTACCGAAATGTGGACGTGCTGGTGGTTCGGCGTTAGCGTTGCCATGACAGACACAATTTCGAATGGTGCTTGAATTAACTTTGTGTGGTTTGCGTTTGCCAAGCGAATATTGAGTTGGGAAACGCAGCCCACACAAGATGCAATAGAGCCCGCTGCGACGTTATGTTTGGTCACTAGCTTTTGTAGCTCAAGCTTTAAGTCTTGGCCTCGGGTTAATCGTGTTGCAATTGGGGTGATCATTGCCTTCCCTCTAACTCTCACTGGTTTACAGAACAAAACGAAGCCTTAGTTGGCTTCGTTTTGTCATAATTTGGCAATACGCTTTGACTTCAAATCAAGCTAGGCTAATTACTTGCCTTCTTTTTCTTGCTGTTCTCTTTTCTTCTTAGGAACAAAGTTCAGCACCGAAATAGGCACTTCTTTACGTGGTTCGAAACCTTCAACCACGCGGCGTTCAATCAAGTGACCAAGGCGCTTTTCAATAATGCATAGGTTCTTGAAGTTGTCTTTTGATAAGAAAGAGATCGCTTCACCTGTTGCATCAGCACGGCCTGTACGACCAATACGGTGAACGTAGTCGTCTGCTGGGAAAGGCATATCGTAGTTAACAACGCGTGGTAGGTTATCGATATCAATACCACGTGCAGCAACGCCCGTTGCCACTAGGAACTTAAGGTGACCTTTCTTAAAGTCCGCTAAGATCTTTTCACGAATCGCTTGGCTACGTCCACTGTGGAACGCTTCAGCTTGAATGCCTCGTTTCTCAAGTTGAGCAACCAATTTTGCTGCACCATGCTTGGTTTCGATGAAGATAAGCGCTTGATCCCAGTTACCTTCAGTAATCATGTGGCTCAGTAGTGCCGATTTACGGTCTTTATCTACTGTTACTAGCCATTGCTCAATGTTCGCTTTCGAAGCGTCTGTCTTGGCAATTGAAATCTCTTCAGCATCACTGATAGCACTCTTCGCTAGTGCACGAACCGGTGTAGAAAGCGTTGCTGAGAACAGCAGGTTTTGCACATCTTGCGGTAAGCGAGCGATGATCTTGTTGATGTCTTCGATGAAGCCCATGTCTAGCATACGGTCTGCTTCATCCAGTACTA
>NZ_MCYD01000717.1:0-10120 GCF_002876325.1 Vibrio sp. 10N.261.52.A1 | reverse complement strand
TATCTTTGTGATTGGCGACAGTGCAGAGTGTCCACAACCGGATGGTTCTTTTGTTCCGCCAAGAGCTCAAGCTGCTAATCAAGCCGCGGGTCACTTGGCTCAGCAGTTCAAGCGTTTAGCGAAAGGTAAGGCATTACGACCCTTTGTTTTCCATGATGGAGGTATGTTGGTAGCGGTTGGTCATGACTATGCGGTCGGCGCGCTGATGAATGACAGAGTACTTTTGCGTGGTCGATTTGTGCGGAACCTTTACGACACTATTTTCCGTTTACATCAAAGAGTGTTGTTTAGTTGGGGGCGTGTGACCGCATTGGTCGTATTAAAGAGACTGAAATGTGCACTAAACCCATACAGTAAAAAGATCTAACGTAGGTAGGTTTGAGGCTTACCCTCAAGTTGCTACTTCAATGAGCGCCATGCATAAGGTTATGTATGGCGCTTTTCTTTTGTGCAAAAGACATCCTAGAACTGTGATACATCGTTAAAATCGTAAGTACTGATTTGGCTGACTTATAATATTTAGCTATTGCAGGCTATTTAGGTATAAAATCGCGTCATCATAATTCTAAAGGATGGTGCCATGTACCACGGTCATGTTTATTTCCCTCTGCGATTTGCAGAGCAAGCAGAAACACTTCGTCAAAAGATTCTATCTGAGCGTAAAGATGTATTAGAGGTTTTTCCTTTAGTACAACGTTTGGTTGGCCCACATAAAATGCCGATGTTTGAGATTCATTTTGCCAACAAAGAGTCAGGCATCGTGGAATGGCTTGAGCAAGAACGCGGTGATATGTCGGTGCTGATTCACCCTGTAACTGGCGGTGAAGAAACATTAGACCATACAGTACGTGCGATCTGGCTTGGCCGTGAACTAGGTGTATTCGAAGACACGCTAAGTAGCTAATTTAATTTACGCCCGACAGTGTGCACCTAATAAACAATACGTTTGTACAAAACATAAGCGAATCATTGTTTTCTTCTGTCGGGTGAGTTATCCCAGTACCCACTTCGATAGATTCCACCTTCCTGTCTGAACCTCCCTCTAACTAATGTAATTAAGCTCGTCGCCTATAGGGTTTGCTGCCCTTGAATTGCATGTGATATCCCAATACAGCAATCTGGGACACTTTTTCCCATGCCGAATTGGTAATACTGATGCCATATTCATTTATGGGCTCAATAATGCTATTCAAACATCCCATCTCTCTGCTAACGATTATTCGGCTTAACCCATTAAAGGTCGCTGCGACTTGGTTAATGGTCCTTGCTGAAAACGTGATGCTTATTCTGTTGCCATTGTTTATTGGTTACGCCATTGACGGCGTGTTAAACCAAAGCTTCCAGCCTTTGGTGATGCTGGCACTGATCCTCTTTGTGCTGGTCATTCTCAGCGTGGTTCGTCGTTTCTACGACACCCGTGTTTATGGGGCGATTCGTGTAAAACTGGCGAATATCGTGGAGCGAAACCTACGAGGCTTATCTGTATCAACCAAAGACGCTCGGCTCACCATGTCGCGTGAGCTGGTTGATTTCCTAGAAGACGACTTACCCGCTTTGATGACGGCCGTGGTGCAGCTTGTTGCAACTGTGGTGATTCTCTCTACATTCCATTTCTCATTGGCGCTTTGCATGTTGTTTGCTGGGCTGTCGATGCTCGCCATCTATGGTTTGTTTCACCAAACCTTCGCGCGGCTTAACGGCCAATTTAACGATCAAGTTGAACAGCAGGTTCAGTTGCTGAGCGGTGTTCGCTTGTCCGCGCTTCGTTGGCACTTTGAGCGACTTAAACAGTGTGAAATTAAACTCTCAGACACTGAGGCGATTGTCTATGGACTGATCTTTACCGTTTTGTTTGGCGCAGTCGTGGGCAATTTGTGGATGGTGAGTAAGCTTATCGAGCCGACTGCAGGACAAGTGTTCTCTATCGTTACTTATTCACTGGAGTTTGTTGAAACCGCAGTGATGCTGCCAATTACGCTACAAACCCTTTCTCGTCTTACTGAGATCAGTCAGCGACTCAATCATACCTCTGTCCAACAGGCTACCAAGGAGATGCCTTATGAAGTTTAAAAAGCCACTTTCGGTATTAGTCGGTTGTGCGGCTATCTTTGCTGCCTTGATTGTTGTCGATGAATTGGAACCTGAGGTAGTAGAGCCAGTGAAGAAACAAGCAGTACTGGCACCGGTTTCTGTATTGGAGGTGACACCTTCGCAGCACGAATCGACGTTAACGGTACTTGGCTTAACCGCTGCTCGTTGGCCAATTCAACTTAAAGCGTCGAGTAGTGCGCAACTTAAGTGGCTGAATGAAAACATTGAACCGGGACAGCTAGTGACTAAGGGCGACGTGTTGGCGAGGTTAGATACCAGCGCCGTTGATGCGAACTTGGCGCAAGCGTTAAGTGCGTTAAAGCAAGCTGAGTTGGAATTGAAACAGGCTAAGCATGAACAGACTGTCGCTCTTAAAATGCTCAACCCAAAAACAAGTTCGTCCTTTGCACGCAGAGAGCCTCAAGTGCTTGCAGCGAAAGCTAACCTGCAACAAGCAAAACAGGCGTATGTCAGTGCGAAGAAGCTAGTCGAAGAGTCAGTGATTACGGCGCCTTTTGATGCTGTGGTCATGAAACGCCACATTAGCCCAAGAGAGTGGGTAGAGGCGGGGCAAGTGACCTTTGAGTTAGCCGCCAGTGATTCGATTGATATCGAGCTTCCAATCTCTGAATTGCATTGGCAACAAGTACAAGCTGCCTTGGTTAAGCCGAGCATTCGTGTCGTGAGTCGTTCTGGGAACCAATGGCCGGCGAAGGTGCGCTATGTGTCGCCAGAAGTGGATTCGGTGACTCGCCAAAGACAAGTCGTGCTGTCGGTTAAAAATCCTTACCACGATAAGCCTAGGCTTTTCCCTAATCAGCAGGTTCAAGCTGTGGTTAACCTAGGTCTACAAGATGATGTGATTAGCATACCTCTGAGTGCGATGACCCGAGACGGGTATGTGTGGACGTTGGACACAGAAGACCGTTTACGAAAAGAGTTGGTAACACTTATTGGTCAAGGCAGCCAAGAGCTTGATATTCGCTTCAATCATCGAAGTGATGAGCCTCGCCGTGTGGTGCAGTATCCACTTTCTTCCATGCTTATCGGTAAACAAGTCGCGCCTAGGTTCAATGGAATCCATTCTGAAGCCATGCTCGCGAGTAAATCTGATGTCACACAGATTAAGGAATCAAACCAATGAGTTGGATGACAAGATGGTTCATTAATAACCCAGTCGCTGCCAATTTGTTGATGATGGCGATTGTTATCAGCGGTGTGTTGGCGTTTGGGCAGTTGCGTGTCGAGTCGTTCCCGCAAATTGCACCATCATCAATCAGTATTACTGTGGCGTATCCTGGCGGTACTGCACAACAAATTGATGAGAGCGTAACGCAACGAATCGAAGAGTCGATCAGCGGCATAGCAGGAATCAAACAGATCACTAGCCAATCGAGTGCTGGCGTGTCTCGGGTCGTGGTACGTAAAACCAGCAGCACAGACTTAGACAAGCTGTTGGATGACATTCGTAACCAAGTTAACGCCATCAACGGCTTTCCCGTGCAAGCAGAAAGACCGCAAGTGGTGCGCAATGAATTTACCAACTTAGCCGCGTTTGTTGTGGTGTCAGGCCCAAGAACCGATGAAGAGTTACAACCTATTGCTAAGCAACTTGAACAAGCGCTGAAGAAGAACCCTCAAATTTCCATGGTCTCAAACTGGGGAACTCGAACGCCTCAGTTGGTGATCGAGCCAGATCCAGACCAACTCAAGGCGCTGGGATTGAGCTTGGAAGATCTTGCAGGTTTAGTTGAGCAGCGCTC
The DNA here is from genome assembly GCF_002876325.1 of Vibrio sp. 10N.261.52.A1. Classification (NCBI taxonomy): domain Bacteria; kingdom Pseudomonadati; phylum Pseudomonadota; class Gammaproteobacteria; order Vibrionales; family Vibrionaceae; genus Vibrio; species Vibrio sp. 10N.261.52.A1. The sequence goes on along the minus strand of NZ_MCYD01000717.1, from coordinate 6,266 downwards.
ACTTGAGTCTCGTAGCGGCGAGCTAATTAGTGACAAAGGCCGAATGGTGATTCGTGGTGACGGTTATGCCGATGATTTACAGAAGCTCAATCAGCTTGTCGTGATTTCGGGAAGTGATGGAGAAATACGCTTGGGAGACATTGCCAAGCTAACCCGTGGCTACCAATTCAGTGGTTCTATCGTGCGTAACAACGGTTCTAACGCCATCGCTTTGTTGGTCAGTACTAGCCAAACCGATAACCTACTTAAAGTCAGCGAAGCAATCAGTGAAACACTGGATGCACAACGAGCGATTCTACCTTCGGATATTGAGCTGAATACCATGGCTGATATGGCGCCTTACATTGAAGAACAGCTGTTTCGTTTGAGCGAAAACGCCTGGCAAGGCTTACTAATTGTACTGATCCTACTTGGGATATTTCTTGAGATTAGGCTCGCGTTTTGGGTCGCTATGGGCATCCCGATTGCGTTCACAGGGACGCTTGCCGCAATGCAGTGGTTTAACTACAGCATCAACGACATCACCTTGTTTGGTTTTATCTTGGTACTCGGAGTACTAGTGGATGATGCCGTGGTTGTGGGGGAAGCGATACATGAAAAACGGACGCGTAGCACAGGCTATTCTCCTAATATAAACGGAAAGAAAGCCGCTTGGCAGGGCGTGCATTCCGTCTCAGTGGCAACTGTATTTGGTGTGTTGACAACTATTGCTGCATTTTCTCCAATGCTCTGGATTAACAATGAGTTAGCCAAGGTGCTTGCTGGGTTTTCGGCCGTGGTGATCTTCGCTTTGATCTTCTCGTTGATTGAAAGCAAATTTATTTTGCCGTCACACTTGGCTCAGCTTTCAGTGAAAAAGCCATCGACCAGTATTTTTGCCAAGGTTCAGAACGCCGCTCAAGGCGGTTTGCAGTGGTTCAATCTCAACATCTATAAGCCAATATTGGAGTTTGCACTCGGTTACAAAGGGGCGTCTTTGCTTGGGTTTGTCGCGGTTATCTCACTGGCTTATGGCATGTGGTCGAATGGGGCGATTCGAAGTGCGCTGTTCCCTGAAATTCCGGGGCGTTACATTACGGCTGTTATTGAGCTAGAAGATGGTGCGCCGTTACCACTGCAGCGCCAAGCTTTGTTGCAAGTAGAGCAAGCGATGACCCAGGTTGAGAAAGGCTTAATGGAAGATTATCCATTACAAGAGAAGCCCGTCGTAAACCTGCTCGCGTGGTCAGATGGTTATGGGGAAATTGAAGTCACTGCCGAGCTTACCAATGAATCTTTAAGCTTATTGCCGGGCAATTTACTGCTGAAGCAATGGCGAGAAATCACTGGGCAAATTGAAGGCGCTTACTCGGTGAAATTCAGCGCAGCAGAGGAGCCTGCTGGTGGCACATTCTTAACGATCTCTTCCAACGATCGTGAATTGGCGTCTCGTGTCAGTGAACAGCTAGCAGATACTTTAGCGTCCTTAAAAGGTGTCTCGGATGTTTACGATGATGGTCAGGATGGTTTACCACAAGTTCGCTTAGTGCTGAATCAATATGGTCAGCAGCTTGGCTTAACGCAAGTCACGCTAGCTCAACTTGCAGGCGAAGCATTTGGCGAAAGGGAAGTTCATCGTCTTTTAGAAAACGGACAAGAGACCAAAGTATTGCTGCAATACCCAAGGGATGAGCGCAGAACCTTAGCTCAGCTACAGCAAGCCATTATCATGTTGCCGAACGGTGGTAGCGTGATGATGGGTGATATTGCTGAGTTCCGTCACGAGCAAGAACCGCAAGTGGTTTATCGTCGAGACCGAGAGCAAGTGATTAACCTCTATTGGAAGCAAAACCGTGATCTGCAATCACCAGAAAAAACACGTGAGCAACTTGAAGATACGATTGAGTCTCTGCACCTTCAATATCCAAGCGTAACCATCAAAGCGGGCGGTGAGTTTGAAGAGATAGGGGAAGTGTCGGATGGCTTTAAATCCGCAATGATTCTGACTCTGCTGATGATCTATATCTTGTTGGCGGTGCCTTTGAAGTCTTACTGGCAACCAATGATTATCATGGCAGTCATCCCATTTGGATTCGCAGGTGCGATTTTTGGTCATTACTTGATGGACTTGCCGAGCAGCATTCTTTCAATGTTCGGTATGATGGCCATGACGGGGATCGTGATTAACGACTCGTTGGTGCTGATCACGCGTTTTAATACGGAATATCGCCAAGGCGTGCCACTTCAGAAGGCGTTAGTAATTGCGGGCACCAGCCGTTTGAGGGCGATCTTCTTAACCACGATAACCACTGTGTGTGGCTTGTTGCCGTTACTAAGTGAAACGGCAGAACAAGCACAATACCTAAAGCCTGCAGCGGTATCCTTGGTATTTGGTGAACTGTTTGCTACTGCGGTAACGTTGATCTTGATACCTGTGTTGCTTGGTCTGTTTTGCCGAAAAGCGCCTCAAGCTGAAGAGCTTATTGAAAAAGAGCAGGTCGAACAAGAATCACATGTACAGGCACAGCTCACTTTGGAGCGCTCATGATTGATTTTATAAAGGACAAAGACGATAGTGAAGCCAAGCGATCGAATTCGATCAAGTCGACAGAGACAAGAGCTTCTATGCCTGAGAACAAAGACCGTATGACGCAACAGAGCAAACCTGACTATCAATCAGTACCTGGCTTTAAGCTGGTGCCTGAGATTGCGTTAGTGGAATCTTTGCCAGAGCACCTCCAAAAACGCTTTAGCCATGCACTTAATTTAATGCATGAAGAGTGGGGTGAACGTCGTACTTGGGAAGAGATCGCAACCGAAAGCGCAATTTCGCCATACCACTTTCATCGTCAGTTTACAGAGCTGTTTAATGAAACGCCGGGGCAGTACCTGAGCCGAGTGCGTCTACAGATTGCGGTTAGCCTGTTGATCAATGACGAGCCATGGAGCGTTATTGAGATAGCTCAGTATTGTGGATTCTCATCATCACAGTCGTTAGGCAAGGCGCTCAAGCGTGAGTTGGGCGTGACGGCAAAGCACATTCGAGAAATGGGTTACAACGCGACTCCCAAGGAGACTGCCGATTTCATCCAGAGATTGGCACATCCGGGGGTGCAGTCTTCCATCGAAAAAGAGCTGGTTAAGTCGATGCCGACAGAATTAGTTTGGTATCCAGAGCGCGGTATGCAGAAGCTCAAATTGGACGATCCTGATTGGGATACCGTGTTTGAAATGTACGGTCTGAAATCAACACAACTCATGGGCACAACACCAATTAAGCAGATGAGAAACAAGTGGGACGACATAGACGCTGAAATCGGTAACTGGCAAGTGGCTAAAGAGCGTTACGATATGATCATTCCAGAAGGATACTACTTGTGTAGCGATGTGTATCTGGTTTCCGATGTCGCCTACAGCACGGCTTTAGAAGCGCTGTTTAACGCGGTTAAGCAACAAGGCTTGCAGTTAGACGTGAACGGCTATTTAGTGGAGATGATTCGCCATATAGATGATGACGATGTAGAAGGGGTGACTTTCTCTTTCCAGTTGCCCATTTTAACGACCCAAGATAGCGAATAACAAAAAGGCTCCTCATATGAGGAGCCTTTGTTTAATGATAAGCCGCTTTATAGAAGGAGCTTAACAGAGTAGGGGGATTAAGCCTCTGCCGTTACTTTAGAGCCGCTCATCTTTTTAAGTGCTGCGTAGCCAAAGCCTGTTACTAGCGTACCTGCTGCAATCGCTACTAGGTACATAAGTACTGGAGAGATAGCGCCAGGAATCAGTAGTACGAATAGACCGCCGTGTGGAGCCATCAGCTGTGCACCAAACATCATTGATAGAGCACCAGTTAGTGCACCACCTGCCATACATGCCGGGATAACACGCATTGGGTCTTTCGCTGCGAATGGAATCGCACCTTCAGAGATGAAACATAGGCCAAGAACGAATGATGCTTTACCTGCTTCACGCTCGCCTGCTTCAAACTTGTCTTTCACTAGGAAAGTCGCAAGACCCATACCTAGAGCAGGAACCATACCTGCTGCCATGATAGCTGCCATTGGTGCGTAAGTTTGCGAAGCCAATAGACCAACACCGAATGTGTAAGCGGCTTTGTTTACCGGGCCACCAAGGTCGAAACACATCATTGCACCTAGAATCACACCTAGAAGAATCGCGTTAGACGTACCCATGTTGTTTAGGAAGTCTGTCATTGCGCTCATTACGCCAGAAACAGGACCACCTACGATGTAAACCATCACAAGGCCAGTGAACAAGCTCGCGATAAACGGAATGATCAGGATTGGTTTAAGCGCTTCCATAGATTGTGGAAGTTGAACTTTGTCGGCAATGAACTTCGCAGAGTAACCTGCAATGAAACCCGCCGCGATACCACCTAGGAAGCCTGCGCCTGTTGAACTAGCCAGCATACCGCCGATTAGACCAGGAGCCAGACCAGGACGGTCAGCAATCGAGAATGCAATGAAACCAGCAAGAACAGGAATCATCAGTGCGAATGCAGAACCACCACCGATAGTCATCAGTGCAGCTGCCAGTGTGCCTTCTTCTTTAAACGCTTCGATGCCGAATACGAAAGAGAGTGCGATGATCAAACCACCAGCAACAACCACAGGAAGCATGTGAGATACACCTGTCATTAGGTGCTTGTACACGCCTTTTTTCTCATCAGCAGGTGCTGCTTGTGAAGAAGAGGCTGTGTGTTGGTATGGCTTAGCTTCAGCGAACGCTTTCTCAACTTCTTGCTTAGTTTTCTTAAGAGCTGGGCCAGTTGTTGTTTTGTAAAGAGGCTTACCATTGAAACGATCCAGTGGAACGTCGATGTCGGCTGCGATGATAACTAGGTCAGCGTCTGCGATTTCTTGGTCTGTTAGTTGGTTTTTCGCACCTACAGAGCCGCGAGTTTCCACTTTGATTTGGTGACCTAGGCGTTTACCTTCTGCTTCAAGCGCTTCCGCTGCCATGAAGGTATGTGCAACACCTGTTGGACAAGCGGTAATCGCAACGATCTTTTTGCTGCCTGTGCTGGCTGTTGTAGAAGAGTTTACTGAAGTACCCGTTACTTCAGCAGTGCTTTCAACTTGAGAAGCGTCTAATACTGTTGCTTCTGCTACCGCTTTCTCTAGAAATGCTTTTGCATCTGAAGTGCACTCAGAGATAGCTGCTTGGTAAACTTTTTTGCCCACGAAACGTGTTTTATCAACGTTTGTGTTCGCTGCAATAACCACAACGTCACAGCTGTCGATAGCGTCTTGTGATACTGGAGATTCAGGCAGCACGCTTGATTGGCACTCAATAGCGGCGTTCCAACCCAGTGCTTTTGTTGCTTGCTCTAACAAGCCTGCTGCGATGATGCTGTTTGCTACGCCACTTGGGCAAGCTGTGATAATGGTAATATTCATAATAAACCTTTTGTCCTATTTGCTTGTGTCTAACTGGTTAGTTGGAGCACCAAGCACCTGTAATTGGATATTTTGTAGTACTGAATCCAGCTCTTGTTGGCTGGTTACACCGACACCTACCTGCGAAACGGCTAGAGCAGATAGGGCGGTTGCGAATTTGATAAGTTCTGGTTTTGGCATTTGCTGCATGTGACCCCAACATAGACCAGCAACTAAGGTATCGCCTGCGCCTACTGTGCTCACTACTTGCATGCGTGGTGGCTGAGCGTGTAACCATTCACCTTGGTTCAGCCACATAACGCCTTCAGCTCCTAGAGATACCACGATGTTGTCGATGCCTTTTTCACTCAGGGCTTGGCCTGCGTGTTGGCATTGGTCACGCGTTGTCAGTTCAGCATTGAATAGCTGAGACAGCTCTTCATCGTTCGGCTTTATCAACCAAGGCTGTGCATTGATACCAGCTTTAAGTGCATCACGGCTGCTGTCGAAAAGAACCTTTTTGCCTAGGTCACGTAAGCGTTGTACCCAAGAAGCGCACAGCTCTGGTGATACGCCTTGTGGCAAGCTGCCCGCAATCACGAAATAATCGTGTGTTTCAGCCAGTTCTAGCAAGGTTTCTTCAAACGCTTTAATCGCGTCAGCATTAACAGGAACACCAGGGAAGTTGATGTCGCTTACTTGGCCAGAGTTCTCTACCAGTTTCACGTTGATGCGAGTTGCGCCATCAACACGGATGAAACGGTCTGTTGCGCTCATTTGTTCGAACAGTTGGCAGAAGGCCTCTTCGTTATTGCGACCAAGGAAACCTGTTACGGTCACTTTAGCGCCAAGCTCAGAAAGTACTTTTGCTACGTTTACGCCTTTGCC
>NZ_MCYD01000716.1:0-4887 GCF_002876325.1 Vibrio sp. 10N.261.52.A1 | reverse complement strand
GTAGTAACTTAAAGTTATCTAACGTCGGTCTCATTCTAATTTGTTTCTCAGTAACCAAAACTAAGCGTCTGTTTAACTCATTCAACGCAACCCTTTGTTTCTCTTCAAATCTATTCCTGAAATCAGGTTTGAGAATCTGACTAGAGTGTTTTACTTCGAAGAGGGTTGACTGCTCATTGTGATCTGTTACTAAAAAATCTGGGGTATATCGGCACTTACGATTATTGAATTGATAGTGGAAGCCAAAAGGTTGAGAGGTAAAACTTTTAATGTTTGCGTTATATTCGAGGTGAAAGCAGAAATCGAACTCCAAAATGGAGAGAGTGCGAACAACAGCATCATTCTTCAAGCTCATGAACTTACAGATGTTGTGTACGTGAGATGATTTCTTGGTTTGGTCGAACATAGCAAATCACTTTTGTTGTAAACCTACAACAAAAAATAGACTATGAAGACTTATGGTGCAAATATGAAGACTTATGATGCAGAAATGAAGAAAGCCTGCAATTTATGCGAACATATATTGCAGGCTTCATAAAGGGTGGGAACCCAGCCACATCCCGGCACACAAGTCACACGCTGCGGCTGCTTCCTTCCGGACCTGACCGAGTTCACGAGCTATTGTTGCGGGAGGACCAGGCCCCCATAGATTCGTTTTCTAAGAGGCTTGCCTCAAAGAGTGAGTGGATTATTAAGCATCCCAGCAACCATTGCAAGCCCTTCCCCCTTCTTTTTGAGCAATTGTGGTCTAAGTGCTTATCCTTTATTCAAACCACCACTAAATCGCAGGTTAATTCGCCATTTACCTGCGATTTGAAGTGCTCGTATAACATCATCTAGATTGAGTTGGCACTAGATATCGATGTCTTCGTTATCTTCCGTGCGAATGATGTAGTCCGTCATCCATGCCGTTCCTAACAAACATAACCACACCACAAATACAGGGCTTGGCACTTCAATGCTAGGTGCAATCACCAGTGCTGCGAAGCCTGCGGTCGGTAATGTCCAACACAATAACTTATTCCAGCGGAAGGTTTTCAGCTTGGTCATCGCTTCCATTGACGCCATAATGCCCGTCACACACAAGGCCACAAGCGCTGCATAAGGCAAGTCGGCTATCCAAAGGGGCAAGATTAACCCTAATGACCACCAGCTGTGTCGACTCGCGGGCTTAAGATGATTAGCAGCCCACCAAATAACCATAATAGACAAGGTCTGCAAGACCGTAATCCATGGCATGCCATCGAGCTTTCCTGCTGATTGCGTGACCATAATCCCTACCTGCAAAGTCGTCACGATCAACCCCGAAATAATGACAACTGATAAACTACTGCGTCTTGAGAAAACCACCATTAACAGTGGGAACAGCACCCAAGCGCTGACAGAGAGCGTGATTGGCTGTAGAGGAAGGGTTAAGCCGTAAGTCGTCATGGCGGCAAGCAAGGCTAACCCTGCAATACCACCCTGCGGTAAGATCCATAACGCAGGAATCACCATCGCCAGTACAGGGATATCTCCCTCACTTAAACTGATTGCTCTAGCGCACACAACGGCTAATAATGTTGTAATTAGAAATTGAAATGTTGAAAAGACCATAGCTCTCTCCTTCTACCGATCCGTGGTATTCATGAACTAGGAACATTTAGTATGGACCAATTTTTAGCCCAAATCTTTGCTGTGATTCACCAAATTCCATATGGAAAAGTAACAACTTATGGAGACATAGCACGTTTCTCAGGTTTTCCGGGCTATGCGCGCCATGTGGGAAAGGCATTAGGTAATCTACCTGAAGGCAGCAAACTCCCGTGGTATCGAGTGATCAACAGCAAAGGTGAGATATCTTTGAAAGGTGACTCGTTTGAACGCCAGAAGAAGCATCTGGTAGAAGAAGGGATTGAAGTGAGTGACGCAGGAAAAGTTAAACTCAGAATATACAAATGGCAGCCCTAGAGCTGCCACGATTCGCCGATTCAACTGGCTAGATTCAGACAATCAAGATGCCTTAACAGTGGTATCCATTTCTAATTAGCGAACACCGACCAAGCGTAGGTCAGCGTGTTGTGTGTTTTCTACATCTGTAATCACTGACTTGATGGTATCTGTTGTGAAACGTAGTTTGCCGTCAACATGGATCGTTGCGCGCATGTTGTAACGGTGGTTAGGCTGAATCTTGTTGTAGTCGTAGCCTAATTCGAACGCAAACGGCACTTGCTTACCATCAGTTGTGAACTCTTGAGTCGCGATAACCGTTGATGGAGCATCTGCTAGTGAAATATCTTCTAGCGTTACAGTAACCAATGCATTCTCTGGTAATGCAATTCTTTCGCGGTAGCTAACTGTTCCTGAAATCACTTGAGTATTCTCTGCAACCACTTCCTGAGAAGCGTTCGTTTCTGATGTTGTTTGGCAACCTACTAACAGGCCAAACGATACTAAAGACGTTAGAAGAATTAGAGCCTTTTTCATATTCAATTTCTCTCAACATGTTTGCCGGACTCGGCAAATCTACGGACTAATTATAAGAGAGCTTTCATATTCTGTCTTGAAACCCTATGATTTATTGACAGATATCTGACTAAGCTAAATGATTAACACCATAATCTGACACTCATTTTACGAAGAGGAATGCTGGCGATGAGTCAACCTTTAAAAGAATTACTAAGTTTACTTCAGCTAGAAAAGCTGGAAGAAGGTTTATTCCGTGGGCAAAGTGAAAACCTCGGTCTTCCACAGGTTTATGGCGGTCAGGTCTTAGGACAAGCACTTTCTGCTGCTCGTTATACCGTTGAAGACGACCGTAGTGTTCACTCGTTCCACAGTTATTTTCTATTCCCTGGCGACCCTGAAAAGCCGATTATTTACGATGTGGAAAATCTCAGAGATGGACGCAGCTTCAGTACCCGCCGTGTTAAAGCGATTCAAAATGGCCGCCCTATTTTCTACCTGACGGCTTCTTACCACGGTGACGCACCGGGCTTTGAACACCAAAATCCGATGCCTGATATTCCAGGGCCGGAAAACTTTGCGTCTGAAACTGAGCTTGCGAGCCATATTGCGGAGTTCTTGCCAGAGAAACTGCGTAAAACCTTCTGTGGTGAAAAGCCAATTGAGATGCGCCCTGTAACGGTGGTTAACCCACTCAAACCAAAGAAGACGGAAGCGAAACAGTACCTTTGGGTTAGAGCAAATGGCGCAATGCCAGACAACCACTTGATTCACCAATACCTGCTTGCTTACGCTTCAGATTGGGGTTTCTTAGTCACTGCGCTTCACCCACACGAAGTCTCTCTAATGACGCCAAACTTCCAAGTGGCGACGATAGACCACTCAATCTGGTTCCACCGTCCATTCAAAATGGATGAATGGCTACTTTATGCGATTGAAAGCCCAACAGCAGCAAACACTCGCGGCCTAGTACGCGGGGAGATTTACAACCAAAAAGGTGATTTAGTCGCGACAGCCGTTCAAGAAGGTGTGATGCGCTTTACTAAGTAGTTATCAAGTACTTCTGAGCGTCTGCACACGAACGTCTGAAACGAAAAGAGGCTAGGTATCATACCTAGCCTCTTCTCTTTTTAATCACAATGGCAGTTCAACGAAACCGTATTTAGTTACCCTGCTCAACCGGCTTAGACTCGCCTTGTACTCGCGTTTTGATACCATCCCCCGCATCTCGCAACAGGTTAAATGGCGATAACACCACGCCTTTCACCGCACCTTCTGCCGCGCCTTGAGCAAGCTCCTTACTCTTGTCAGCCAACAGATTAGCTTGCACCAAGATCGCAGGGACCTCAGCTCTCAACATCTCAGACTCGGCAATCACTACAGGAATCGTTTGTTCTCGGTAAGACTTACTTTCAGCAAGCATTGGTGGCATCACATCAACACGGTAGCGCTTGAGCTCGGTCAGCGTTGGCGGGATCACGTCGGTTCTCACCTGTCCGACTTCAACTCGAACATTTTTCACTTCGTCTAGGATAGCTGGAATTTTACTGTCGACCGATGCGACCGTTTTATTCACCTTTTCTACCGTCTTTCTTACATCTTCAACGGTATTCAGCATCTGTGGCGCTAACTCGTCGACGTGCTCCGCCAGTATCAGAAACTCTTCGACTTTTAGCTCTTTCGTGAGCACGGAAAGATCCTCAATAACCTGAGGATAGGTATCGACAATTTCACCGACTTTATTGGTGAACGAATAGATGGTGTAGCCAAGGTAAAAAATGGCGATAGCTAACACGAGTTGAATAGCAGTAGAAACTTTTGCAAACATGAATAATCCTTTTCTTCATCGCAGAGGCGATATCTAAACTCGAAACACAATCTCTAAATGGTTATAGCGGTAGCGCGGTGGTGTACTTTAATGGTTCCATCGCAAACGTAGAAGTAACGTTTGATATACCATCCACACTATTAACCAAGCGCTTATAGAACTCATCAAAGCACTTCATGTCTTTAACCTGCACCTTCATCATGTAATCGTACTCGCCCGCCATGCGGTAGAACTCCATCACTTCTGGGAATTCCGACACAGTATTCACAAAACGACCATACCACTCATGAGAATGATCACTGGTTTTCACCAATACGAACGCGGTAAAAGAAAGATCTAACTTTTCAGGGTTCAGCAATGCCACTCTTTTTTCAATGATGCCATTCTCTTCCAAACGCTTTAAACGCTTCCAGCAAGGCGTTGTGGTGAGGTTGACGGCTTCAGAAATGTCGTTCAATGACAGAGTGCTGTCTTCTTGTAATAACGCTAATATTTTTTTATCTACGGCATCTATCACACTTTCACCAAATCGCTTTCAAATAGAATAATTTTCTACATTTTAGTCAAAATAAAGCAAATATGGCAAAGTTTTTCTCTCCAGATCTAGCTAAATT
>NZ_MCYD01000715.1:0-725 GCF_002876325.1 Vibrio sp. 10N.261.52.A1 | reverse complement strand
TTGGTCATCACGATTGTAGTTACAATTTATTGCATTAGAAATAGTAGTCATGCTTTGTTACTCGTAATTAACGATAGCCCAAACCCTATAAATATCCCGCCTGTAGCTCTGTTAAACGCTTTACTTACTTTTTCTTTCATCAGTAGAACACTTAACTTGTTAGCCGCTATTGCATACATTGAAAGAGCTACAAATGAGAGAAATGCAAACGTCAAAGTCAAAAGAACAAACTGCTTTGCAAAAGAATGTTCAAAGGCAATAAATTGAGGGAATAGAGCCATATAGAAGATAACTGCCTTTGGATTTGTGACTCCAACAATATACGCTTCACCCAATAACTTATATCGACTTACACCATCTAACGTATTAGGTTGCATACATGCTACCTGAGTACTTGAGCGCCAAGTCTTGATACCAATATAGATGAGGTATAAGCCTCCAAGAATCTTCACTGAATGGTATAACGGCTCAGATGCTGAAATGACAACACCCAAACCGGCAGCAGATAAGCAAGCCATTGTAATCATAGCCGCAACATTTCCTCCAATACCCCACATCGCTTTTCTTAGCCCATGTACGGCTGAGTTTTTCACAACTAAAAGTACTGCGGGACCGGGAGAAAAAGTAGCAACAATACGAATCAGTAGAAACAATAAATAGTCCATTATTTACCCTTAAGCTTTCTAATATCACCAAGATGCATGTCGCTCTGCTAAGCGGCAAAT
>NZ_MCYD01000714.1:0-7320 GCF_002876325.1 Vibrio sp. 10N.261.52.A1 | reverse complement strand
AACTCAGTCTATCCGAAACTATCGCTTTAAAGCTTACGCCTAGCTTTTTGATATCCAAATACGCGGCAGCTTGTCTGGCGTAACTCGAAATCGCCATAAACATGTTTCAGCGGGTGGTCAAGAAAAATCATAAATGCCTAGCGAGTAGTAAGCTTTGCGAGCGTAAGGAGTGGTTTTATTATTTTACTTTACCATCATTTCCCTTAAATACCCTTTTGGCAGGGTGATGGTTTCACGCAGTGAGGGCATCGCCTTGCTAAGCCTTCAGGGATAAAAATGCGTACACACCAATATACATAGTATGTACGCTTTATATGCCTACAAGAAGCATTGCCAATAATGGACTGTCACTCACACGCAAATAGACATGGTTTTTACTCTGTTCTCCATTGTTACCTTGTTCAATATGCTGGCCGTCTTGTAAACCCAGCAGCGCTGGTGACGGTTCGTCGGCCAGAATTTGGTGACCGCATTCTAGAACCCAAGCGCACCGTCGCCGATAGCCAGCACTGGGGCGATTGTCATCGCATGCGATTTCAGCTGTATCAGGACTTCCAGCCAGCTGGCCTCAGACTCACTGTACCCGGCAACAGCGGCCAGGACTTCCTTGCGCCACTGTTCGTACTCTGCTTCCCATTGCTGCTTGAGCCGGGAAACGCTGTTGGCTGATAACCCCTTGGCCTGCTTGCCCAGAAGCGATTCTAGGGCTGGCTACATATAACCCGTTGAGATCCCCCGCAGGTATAACCAGGGGATAAGCTCTTCAAGGTTTTTGGTCGGCTTGAGATAGGGCGGAACCAGCTTGCTATTGAATTTAATCCCACTGCCCGTTCTGTCACGGACTTTGGGCTCTTTGACAGGAATGTCGCCCAGTCCGGTTTGAATCCTGCGCTCAGGCAGGTGAACATTGCGGACGACGCCCTGTTTACCATTAACCTGGAGCGTTTAGAAATGCTCGAGCAAGGCTTGAACATCTGCTTCGATGGCTTGGGCCAGCAAATGCTGTGCCCCCCTGTTTTAGCAGTTCATTCAACGGATTTTCTGGTTTATGGAGTTCAGTAACGTTATGATCGTTGTCCGTGCAGTGTACTTCTTGTTGGTTGTTGATCTGGCAATAAAAATCAACAGGTTAAACTGCATTCTTTACTTCCTTTACACCAGAAATCACTATGGCTCACAAAAATTATAGGACCCAAATTACACAGTAGAGACTTTAACAATCAACAACAGGAAATGATGCTAGCGGCATCAATATTGAATAAATTTTAAGCGCCCCATGAACCCACAGGGCTTGTTAGTGAGAGAGGTTCCACGGAAGTAGAGAGTCGATGTCTGGCTTAGGCTTCGCCAGCTCTTTCATACATTTCACCATGTAGTCGTAGAGAATGAGCCCATTCGCTTTCGCCGTCTCGATGATGCTGTACAGTAAGGCACTGGCCTGTGCACCGTTGGGGGTGTTGGCGAACAACCAGTTCTTTCTGCCAATGACCAGCGATTTAATCGCCCGCTCAGCGCGATTGTTGTCGATAGACAGATACCCATCATCCACATAGCGTATCAACTTCGGCCATTGAGCCAACGTATACTTGATGGCTTTACCCAATGCGCTCGAACCGAGCACCTTCTGCGAGGTTAACCAGACATAAAGGTCATCAAGCATCGGTTTGGCATGAGCCTGTCTTTCCTCATAGCGTGTTGTTGCCGATGAGGACTTCAACCGCGACTCCAGTGCGTACAGTTTTTGGATGTTGGCGAGGGCGACATCCGCCTTACCCGTTTTTCCCTTACCCTGCAGTTTCTTCGCCTCCATGAACTTACGACGGGCATGAGCAAAACAACCCACGTTAGTCACGTGTGATAATCCGTCATAGACCCGGTAGCCATCACTTTGCAGATAGCCCGAGTAATCACCCAAAAAGCCCACAGGGCATGACCTTGCGCGACTGTTTTGGTAGTCGAACAAGACGATATTTTTCATACCCGCGAGAGTGGCTCCGGGCGAGTCCGCCCCCGAGCAGTACAGCCACATGTAACATTGCTTGTTTTCTTTGAGCACATTGAGCGGCGTTTCATCTGCCTGCACCACCCCTTGTTCCAGTAAGTGTGCCCTCAGTGCCTGATATAACGGTTTGAACTTGTCACTGACCTGTATGACCCATCTTGCCATCGTGGTCCTCGACAACTCGATACCCGACTGGGTGAACAAGGTCTCCTGACGGTACAGCGGGAGCGCATACTGGTATTTACCGAGGATAATGTTGGCCAGCAGGCTTTCCGTGGCAACACTTTTGGGGAGGATACTCTCTGGGGCAGGCTGTTGATGAATACGGCTCGTCTCTGCGTTGTGTTCGCACTGACGACAGGCGTATTTAGGGCGGACAATCTCCACCACCTTCAATACCGCGGGCGTGAACTCGAGCTTTTCACTGCGGTCTTCACCGATTTGATGAAGCGTGTGCTGACAACAAGGGCACTGTTTGTCGTGCGCGTCGAGGTCAAGGACGAGGGTGTCACGGGGCAGGTTTTTCGGCAAGGGTTGGCGTTTACCGCGCTTTTGGGTGGTCGTGGTGGCCGTTGTTGTGACGACCTCCTCGTCCTCTTTCGCCACTTCGCATTTCGCCTCATTAAAGAGGTCGCCCTGGGCGTCATTGTAAGGCTTCAACGCTTCTGAGCGTTTGGCGAACTGGCGGTCAAGGGCGAGTTTGAACTGTTCGATTAAGGATTGGCGCTCTGCTGCGAGCTATCGTCAAATCTGGTGTACGGATTCAAGAGCAATGTCCTGCTGGTTTTCCTCGGTTTCGCGAATGCCATCTTGGAATTTCACTCCCTTGATAACGTCCGCCAGTAACTTGAATCCTCTCAGCCTTCGCCAGTTTGACTCGGCTGTTTTCATCAGCTTGAAAGCCATTGCCAGTGTCGTTTTCCGGCTTCCGCAACTCTTCGTCTTGTGGGTTCTTAGCCTCACCGTCGCGAACATCGATTCAATCGGGTTCGTCGTTCGGACATGCGCCCAGTGTTCTGCCGGATAATCATAGAAAGCCAGCATCTCGTCTTTATCTTTTACTAAGCATTCTGTGGCTTTCGGGGACTTGGCGCCGTAACGCTGTTCGAACAGCCTGAACGCCTTGTAGGCCTCATCTCGTGTTTCCGCCATCCAGATATCTTGAAGGGATTCTTTCATCCTGGGCTGAACGGACTTTGGCACCTTGTTCAAGATGTTGGCCGTCTTGTGAACCCAGCAGCGTTGGTGCCGGGTTGTCGGCCAGAACTTGGTGACCGCATTCCAGAACCCAAGCGCACCGTCACCGATAGCCAACTCCGGGGCAATTGTCATGCCCTGTGACTGAAGCTGTGTCAGCACTTCCAGCCAACTGGCTTCTGACTCACGGTACCCGTCGACAACGGTCAGGACTTCTTTACGACCTGTATCGTCGACGCCAATGACAACCAGAAGACATAACTTGTCGTCCATCCGGACCTTGCTGTACACACCGTCAGCCCAGACATAAACATACTGCCGTTTACTCAGGTCACGCTTACGCCACTGTTCGTAATCCGCTTCCCACTGCTGCTTTAACCGAGAAACACTGTTGGCTGATAATCCCTTGGCTTCCTTGCCCAAAAGCGATTCCAAGGCGGGTTGCATATCACCCGTTGAGATCCCCCGCAGATACAACCAAGGGATAAGCTCTTCAATGTTTTTGGTTCGCTTGAGATAGGGCGGCACCAGCTTGCTGTTGAACTTAATCCCGCTGCCGGTTCTATCACGGACTTTGGGCACTTTGACAGGAATGTCGCCCAGTCCGGTTTGAATCCTGCGCTCAGGCAGGTGACCATTGCGGACGACGCCCTGTTTACCATTAATCTGGAGCGTTGAGAAATGTTCGAGCAAGGCTTGAACTTCTGCTTCGATGGCTTGGGCCAGCAACTGCTGTGCACCCTGTTTTAGCAGTTCATTCAACGGATTTTCTGGTTTATGAAGTTCAGTAACGTTATGATCGTTGTCCATGCAGTGTACTCCTTGTTGGTTGTTGATCTGCCGAGATCAATCAACAGGTTACACTGCATTCTTTCCTTCCTGTACACCAGAAATCACTATAGCTCACCAACAAGTCAGACATTATCTCGATGCACAGCCTCGCCTTACCCAAGGACAAAAGGACGGCATCACCCTTATCTCAACGACCAAAGACAGTTTTGTGGCCGTGCAAGGTTTGGCGGGCACCGGTAAATCCACCCTGCTCGAATCCAACCTTGAATTGATTCAACACGCCACCCAAGCCAGTAACCAGCCACCTTCGCAAGTGATTGGTCTGGCGCCAACGCACGCCGCCGTCAGCGAACTGGAAAGCAAAGGACTACAAGCGCAAACGCTAGAAAGCTTACTGACCGACCTAAGACGTGGCATCACCTTACCAGAAGAGTACAAAAACACCCTCTTCTTCCTCGATGAAAGCTCTATAGTCAGCAACCAACAAGCCAAAGAGCTCACCGACCTTGTATTGCAAAGCGGCTCCAAAGCCACCTTGCTTGGGGATAAAGAGCAGCTGCTTTCTCTTAATGCTGGTAAACCGTTTGAATTGAGCATGAGTCAGGGCCGTATCGATACGGCTTACATGACCGACATCCTTCGTCAGAACGATGAAATACTGCTTGGCGCCGTACACAACATTGTAGATAAGCAGCCAGACAGCGCCCTCGATAAACTCTCTCAGCAAAGCCCTGATACACTCGGTAGCACGCAACATGTCGTCTCCACCCTCGATGAGAATGCGAAAGACCAAAGCAAAGCGCAACTCATCGCCACCGAAAAGCTGCCTTACGCTGTAGCGCAGGACTACCTTGCCCGTACGCCCGAGACACGAGAAAACACGCTGATCATTGCTTATACGAATAATGAGCGTGACCACATCTCTGAGCACATTCGTGCCGGACTGATGAAAACACAGGAGATAGGCCAAGAAAACATCATCACCCCCCCGATTACGCTCTACAGGTGATAGCAAAGAAGAGTTAACCACCATGATGCCTTATCAGAAAGGGCTCATTTTAAGCACCAAGCCAGGAGAGTACGACATCATTACCCACGTTGATTCGGAGCACGGTGTGGTGACCCTTCAAGACGTAAATACAGGTAAGACAAAGCCATTTTTGCCACGCAACAAAGACCACAAATACACGTCACTCTTCGTTCAATCAGAAAAGCCACTTTCAACCGGTGACAAAATCATGCCCCGCTTTACCGACAAAGCGCGAGGCATTAAAGCCAATGTGGAATACACCATCAGCCGTGCCACCAAGGAAGAAATCACAGCGCTGTCAAAAGAGGGGCAAACGTTAAGCCTTAATCCAAACCAACTCAAAGACGGGCATTGGGATTACGCTTACACCAGAACCGCAGATATGGCGCAAGGCGCAACGTATCAGAACGTCATTACCACCCTAAAAGGTAAAGGCGCACTGACGAACTTAAGACGCGCTTACATCGATTTAAGCCGGGCGAGTAGTCATGTGAAACTCTTTACTGACAACCCAAAACAGATGATGAAGAGCTGGTTATCGAAAGAAGTCAATAAACACAGTGCCATTGAAACCATCGAGAACATTGCACCACACAGTACCCCTTACTTTAATGACAAAGCCCTGCCTCATGAAGACGTGCGTTATCAAAATAGAAACGGAGATTTTAACTACAACCAATTTAAAGACCACATCAACCAAGCGCTCCCTAAATACGCCGAAAGCTTAGCCATCAACCTCTTGGGGCAACCGAACCCATCTAAATCAGACCGTGATTATCTCACCTTTGGTATTGGAAAATCGGCAATAAAGGTATCGTTAACGGGGGAATATCGAGGGTATTTTAAAGACTATACCACCGGTGAAAAAGGCTCACTCATCAATTTGATGATGATTCATAAGAAAATAACCTATAAGGAGGCAATGCAAGAAGCCCATAACATGCTCAATGAGCCTGATAAATACCAACTCACCGCCAACCCTAAACGTGACCAATTACTGACTACGACGCCAAAACACATGGCACAATTTGAAGAGAGAGAGAAAGAATATATACAAACCAGCCAGCCACTCACAGGCACATTAGCCGAAACTTACCTCAATAAATGGGGGATTGAACACCCTAAGAATGACCATGTTCATTTTCATCAAGAAGTATATTCCTCAGAGGACAAAACATTTCATCCGGCGATGATAACTAACATTCACGATAAAAAAGGAGAAACAAAAGCGATTGAAGTGACTTATTTAGACGGGCAAGGAAATAAAGACCCGGCACTCGACATCAATCCAAGGATATTAGGCACGAAATCCAAACAAATGACGCAATTTCATCAAGGCAGTGATTTGCACACCACCATCATCAGTACCTCAATCGAGAATGCTTTTATTATTAATCAAGCGCATCAAGGCCAATACGACATTATCAATGTCAATCATAAGAATGACATTCAAAATATCTCCACCGATGAACTCAGACAGAACATTGTGATTGTACTGAGTCAAGAAAATACTGACTTAAATCCCAACAACATTGAAAAAATCATGGCCAACTTTTCAGGGAGACATATTCAGTTTGTTTCGCCTGACAATATGCTTGAGGAAATCAAACAGGCTATTGAACAATACCATCAACAAACGCATCAACAAAAAGAGGAATTCGACACACCCACTCAAGACCATGATTCATTAACCAACAAGACAGATACTGATATTAATCAACACACAAAAGCAATCAAAGATAAAGAGCTTGAACACTTCGACAGCAAAGAAGCCTCCCCTCAAAAAACGTTTGATTTTAATCAGGAGCGTGACAACAACCATGACCAATATAGTAAGCCAGATAAAGAGTTAGAGCGGTAGAAAAAGGGGGGGCCAATGGGCCTGTCTCTTATACACAAATCCCTAAGCCACAGCTTAGGGATTTTTTTGAACTAATTTTAGGTTTCATGATCTGATCATCTAAGTAATGACAAGGGCGATCATCAAGACCTATATAGAGCCAATCCTTTGGGCACAAAAACAATTTGGTCAAGCCTGCCTCAATGACCCCAGACGCACTCAAAGACTCGTTGTTCTAGCGGCCTCACTGGCACCCAGCACATGATTAATCTGTTACGTAATGGCCAAAATAACTTTTCATTCATGCAGAGCGTAGAAGAATGTAAGCAAGATTGTTTCGACTTGTTCAAGCAAGCAGCTGAAATCAGTTCTTATCTAGTGGGTCAAATCGACAATGAAATTAAAACCGATGACTTTAACGGTTTTGAGCTTTAAAGCAATCAACTAATCCAGTAATCA
>NZ_MCYD01000713.1:1293-8597 GCF_002876325.1 Vibrio sp. 10N.261.52.A1 | reverse complement strand
GGCCTATGGGTGGTCAAAAGCTAAAAAAAACCCTCCACAAGTGGAGGGGGTAAGTAAGATGTCGTTATGAGATGCTGAGTAGTGACTACTCAGGTGTTATAATTGTAATTTTCGCTAGCGAACAAATTTTTAACATGCTCCCTTAATTGGGTGCAAATTAAGCATTGATTTAAAAGTTAATAACTTGATCTAGGTTGCAAAGCACACAGCTTTTACCCCTCAATCAGTGTTAGAATACTTGCCATCAAAACTAGACAAGATTGAATTGGAATTTAACGGAATGACCGAATTAAAGAACGATCGCTATTTACGCGCACTTTTAAAGCAGCCTGTTGATTACACACCGGTATGGATGATGCGCCAAGCTGGCCGCTATCTTCCAGAGTACAAAGCAACGCGTGCAGAAGCAGGCGACTTCATGTCTTTGTGCAAAAACGCGGAACTTGCATCAGAAGTAACCCTTCAACCTTTACGTCGTTTCCCGCTTGATGCGGCAATCTTGTTCTCTGACATCCTAACGATCCCTGATGCTATGGGCCTAGGTTTGTACTTTGAGACAGGTGAAGGTCCTAAGTTTGAGCGTCCTATCACGTGTAAAGCTGACGTAGAAAAAATTGGCCTGCCAGATCCAGAAGGTGAGCTGCAATACGTAATGAACGCAGTACGTCAGATCCGCAAAGATTTGAACGGCGACGTTCCATTGATCGGTTTCTCTGGTAGTCCATGGACTCTAGCGACTTACATGGTTGAAGGTGGAAGCTCTAAAGCATTCACTAAGATCAAGAAGATGATGTACGCAGAACCACAAACGCTGCACTTACTTCTAGATAAGCTAGCAGACAGCGTTATCGAATACCTAAACGCGCAAATCAAAGCGGGTGCTCAATCGGTAATGGTATTTGATACATGGGGTGGTGTACTGACTCCTCGTGATTACAACCTATTCTCACTGCAATACATGCACAAAATCGTTGATGGTCTAATCCGTGAAAACGATGGTCGTCGTGTACCAGTAACACTATTCACTAAGAACGGTGGCATGTGGCTAGAGCAGATCGCAGCAACGGGCTGTGATGCAGTTGGCCTAGACTGGACTATCAACATCCAAGACGCAGTTAAGCGCGTGGGTGATAAGGTTGCTCTGCAAGGTAACATGGATCCTTCAATGCTTTACGCTTCTCCAGAGCGTATCCGTGAAGAGGTATCGACTATCCTTGAAGGCTTTGGTGATGCTGGTACTGGCCACGTATTTAACCTAGGCCACGGTATTCACTTAGATGTGCCGCCAGAAAACGCTGGTGTGTTCGTTGACGCTGTTCACGAACTGTCTAAGCCTTACCATAAGTAATTCTGAGTCAGATAATTGAAAGCGCTGCTGGGTAACTGGCAGCGCTTTTTTATTGCCTTCAGATTGGTAATTCTATACTCGTTTAATTTCGGCTGTGTGCAGCTCATTAGGCATTTGGATCATGGTAGGCCAAATGCTCTGAGATGTGTTTGCGTATGTAAGGAATAACCTCACTTTCAAACCATGGGTTCTTCTTGAGCCAAATATTATTGCGTGGTGAAGGGTGGGGAAGTGGTAAAAACTCTGGTGCCCAAACCTGCCAGTTTTTGACAGTCTCTGTCAGTGTCTTGGTGGCTCTTTCCTTCAAATAGTAGTTTTGCGCATACTGCCCAATCAAAAGTGTCATTTGAACATTGGGCAGTGACCGCAATACTTTCTTGTGCCAGAGCTCAGCACACTCCTTACGTGGTGGCAGATCACCACTCTTCCCTTTACCTGGGTAGCAGAAACCCATAGGTACAATCGCGACCTTTTGTTCGTCATAAAAGGTGTCGCTGTCTATCCCTAGCCACTCTCTTAATCGCTCGCCACTGGCGTCATTCCACGGGATGGAGGATTCATGCACTTTGATACCTGGCGCTTGCCCAATGATTAGCAAGCGTGCATTTGGGTGGGCTTGGATAACCGGGTTAGCACCATGTGAAAGGTGGGGTTCACAAGCTCGGCACTTTCTTATCTCGGTGAGTAATGGTGAGCTCATCAGTAACCTTTATCAAAGTCGATGACATGATTTAGGGTAAATCCATCTCGCCACTGCTTGTAGTTCTCTGCGAAGATCTCGACCACCTGTCTCGGTTCACTGAGTGCGGCAATGTGCGGTGTAATAGTGACTTGTGGCAGTTTCCAGAAAGGGTGATTTTGCGAAAGGGGCTCGCTTTCAAACACATCAAGAAATGCATGCTCAACCCAACGGTTTTTAATCGCTAGCAACAGCGCTTTGTTGTCGATGCCTTCGCCTCTGCCAACATTAAATAGCAGCACGTTAGAACAATAACCAAGGGTCGTTTGGTTGAGCAGTTGATAGGTTTCAGCGGTCGAAGGCAAGGTGTTGACCACAATGTCCGCTTGCTTGAGAGCTGCCTCCAGTTCATTGATATGGAAAGTGTCTTTAAAGGTTTCTTGCTTCGATGGGATACCAGTACGGTTGACACCAATGGTATGAATGCCAAACGCCGCAGCGGTTTTTGCTAAATGGCTGCCGATAGACCCTGTGCCTAAAATCACCATAGTTTTGTCAGTTAGGCTAGAATAAAGCTGAGGCTGCCAGTTTCGTTGCTGTTGTTGCTGGTGGTAGTGAGGAAAGTGTCTAAAGTGGCTGATTGCGTAACCTAAAACGTACTCCGAGATAGCAGGGCCGAAGATACCTTTTACATTGGTTAGCGTGTAATCCTGGCGAAGTTCTGGTTGGGTGAGCTTATTGATGCCAGCGTAGGTGCTTTGTACCCACTCAAGCGTTTTAAACTCGTTAAGGCGCTCGGCTATCAGGGGAGGCGACGCTAATACAATCTCAGCTAACTCGGGGTTTTGAGTGATTTCTAGGTCGGGTAGATCCCGGTTTAGAATCAGTTGCGTATAGGTATCGTCATGCTCAGTCATAATATAGAGCTTATTCGTAAAATTGTTCATCGGCTTACCTTTTCCCCCCAGAGTTTATCAAGTACACTTTCGCTGTCTTTTTCTGCAATTATTGAGTGACTATGCTTCAGAATCCACTGCAGGTTCGTCTTGAAAAGTTAGAACCTTGGCAACAAATTACCTTTATGGCGTGTCTGTGTGAGCGTATGTACCCTAACTATGCCATGTTTTGTGAGAATACAGAATTTGCCGAAGCTCGCATCTATCGTGATGTTTTGGATAGCATTTGGGAAATCCTAACGGTAAAAACGGCAAAGGTGAACTTTGAACGCCAATTAGAGAAAGTTGAAGAGCTTTTCCCTAGCGCAGACGATTTTGACTTCTATGGTGTTTACCCTGCAATGGACGCTTGCCAAGGTTTGGCAACGCTTGTCCATGGTCTGCTTGACCGCGAGCATATGTTTGAAGCCGTGATTAAAGTAAGCCAACAGTCGGTTAAAACGGTTGCTGAGCTTGAGTTCGCTCAAGGCGCTGAAGAAGTGACTAACGAAAACCAGAAAGAAAACGAAGCGGTATGTGAAGAGTGGGACGTTCAGTGGGCCATTTTCCGACCACTGCGTGAAGCGACTGAACGTGATATCGAGTTGATTAAAGACTTACGCCACGAACTGCGTGAAGAGCCAGTAAGTAACATTGGCGTTACTCTATAAGTTCGCAATCGAACCAAAGTACATATCAAAATAAAGGCTCCCTTGGGAGCCTTTGTTGTATCTATTGATAACCAATTCAGATTAAGCGTCTTTTTTCTCTTCTTTAGACGCTTGCTCTTTGTCGGTTGCCTTCGAATCTGAAGTATCGCTATCTGCTTGAGTTTCTTCTTCCAACTCGTCTTCTTCATCGCGGCTCTCAATTACGCCGTGTTTCTCTTTCCATTTTTCCCAGCGTTGGAATGCCAACTCTTGCATGTCGGTCGTTTTATCCGCTTCATCAACAATCTCTTCACCTACTAGGTGCTCAAAGATGTCCTCTAGGGTAATGATGCCCTGAATTGTGCCGTATTCATCAACAACAAGAGATAGCTGAAGGCGTTGAGCCATCATCTGATCGAACGCTTTTGGTAATGGCAGATTGTTCAGTAACACGTGAATAGGGCGCATTACGTCACCTAGTGGCTTTTCGCCACAACCTGCTTGTTGCAGCTTGAACAGCTCTAAGCGGTGTACAAAACCGATGATATTGTCACTCTGCTCACTGTAAACCAGCGGACGTGAGAATGGCGTGTCTTTATGGTCCGCAAGGAACTGATTGATGCTCATTTCAGCATCGACACGGAACACAACAGGTCGTGGTGTCATGACTTGAGTCACTGGTACATCTTGAATGCCTAATAGGTTGCTTAGGATTTTCGATTCACCTTCTGCAAACTCACCGCTCTCTTTTGCCAAAATCGCCATTGCAGATAGCTCGTCACGCATTTTTGGTGCTTCGTGACCACGAGCCAAGCGCTTAGTGATTTGCTCAGAGAACCAAACAAACGGTGTTAGGAAGAACACCATCCAACGAAGTACGCTCGCCGATGCTGGCGCAAGTTGACGCCAGTAAGTTGCACCAATTGTTTTTGGAACGATTTCAGACAGTACTAAGATACCTAGAGTCAGTACGGCAGAGAATACACCTAACCATTGGCTACCAAAAACAACCGCCGCTTGTGCACCTGCTGTGGCAGCACCGATTGTGTGCGCGATGGTGTTAAGCGTTAAAATTGACGCCAGTGGGCGGTCGATGTCTGTTTTCAGTTTGTCTAACGACTCTGCTGCAGGATGCCCATTTTGTTTTAGTTGAGCGATATAGCTCGGACTAATACTCAAAAGTACAGCTTCCAAAACAGAACAAATGAAAGAAACTCCAATGGCGATGGAGACGTAAATAGTTAGCAGCAGCATGTTTGCCCTTAAATTAAATTGTACGCTTTATCAGCGATTCAGCGTGGATTATAGAGAAAAAGTAGTGGCTTGGTCATCATTAATTTTGCGCTCAGCCCCTTTTAAACAAGGGCTTGCTTAATAAAATCAGTAACAAATTGTGAGTTATTACTCATATTATGGCTAAAACTACGGCATTAGAGTCAAAGATCGGCGACAAACCTTTGCCAGATGGGGCATTTATGTTTTAGAGTGAATTGAATTCAAAAATACAAAGAAGGGAAACCTAAAATGAACAAGACTCAATTAATCGACTTTATTGCTGAAAAAGCGGACCTTTCTAAAGCACAAGCTAAAGCTGCTCTAGAAGCGACTCTTGGTGGTGTAACAGATGCTCTTAAAGATGGCGATCAAGTTCAGCTAATTGGTTTTGGTACTTTTAAAGTAAACCACCGTGCAGCTCGCACTGGTCGTAACCCAAAAACTGGTGATGAGATCCAAATCGCTGCTGCAAACGTTCCAGCATTTGTTGCAGGTAAAGCGCTGAAAGATTCAGTGAAATAATCTAAACTGTACCGAGGTAGTCGTATTCCACCTCGGTACAGGTTTTTATGAAAAAAGCATTTCTTCTCGTTTCACTATTATCTACATTTCTCATAGGCTGTTCTTCAACAAGCCCTCGCAAAAACCTAGAACAATTTGAAACTTACACCGGCGGCCAAGTTATGGGCGACGCGACAAGTTTTTACTGGGTGACCAATAAGCTCACACAACCTCATACATCAGCAGATTACGTTACCGTCGGTGATTACGGTTGGTATCAAACGGATTACGCCTGGTCGGAAGGTGTACTTCGCGAATTTATCCGTGAAGGCGAGCAGCGCAACGCATCGAATGAACTGGCCCCATATCGTGTTCATGTACGTTTCAACAAGTCTGGTGAAGCTGTGTACCAGCAGTACCGCATTGCTGGCAAAATTCTACCTATCCGATCTTCACAGTTAGAGAACTATAAGAAAGAAGCCTCACAAGTCTTAGAGACCACGGCTAAGCAGAATGACGAAGGATTCAAATTGGTCCAAGGCTATTGGAACGGTCAGTCTTTTGAAACTTGCTCGGGGAAAGAGTTTTCAAGCATCGATATCAACCAAGCTTTACCCAACTTTGTGATTAACCGTTTGGCATCAGTGGAAAGCTATGCGGCGTTTCTTGGCAGTGATTCACTAGGAAAAATCACTGTAGAGGAGCTATTGATGTTAGCGGAAGAAAGCCATGATTGTGTTGTAAGACCATCACTGCTGAAGAGTAGCGAATAGAACATTAAGAGTATTTGGCCTACTGTAGGCTAAATACTTATTAGTCTGTACATTTGTACGTAGGATAATAAAAAAGGCGCCCATTAAGGCGCCTTTTTCTATTCTTGGCTTGCTGTCATTTACTTACTGTTATTGTAAAGTAAGCGAGTGACAACAGTGATTACTGCTCTTGCTCGCGCGCAATCGCACGGTAACCAATGTCATTGCGGTGGAACATACCATTCCAGCTCACTTGCTTCGTTAACGCGTATGCGCGTTCCTGAGCTTCAGAAACAGTGTTACCCAGTGCTGTTGCACAAAGTACACGACCACCGTTTGTCACCACGTCGCCAGCTTCGTTATTTGCAGTACCTGCGTGGAAAACCTTTTGGCCTTCAACTTCGCTTGTTGGTAGTGAAATTACGTCACCTTTTGCGTAGTCAGCAGGGTAGCCGCCAGCCGCAAGAACAACACCAATTGAAGCACGTGGATCCCACTTAGACTCAGCTTGGTCTAGTTTCTCATCGATAGCCATTAGACATAGATCAACAAGGTCTGACTCCATACGCATCATGATAGGTTGCGTTTCTGGGTCGCCAAAGCGGCAGTTGTATTCGATAACTTTCGGAGTGCCGTCAGCATCGATCATTAGGCCAGCGTAAAGGAAACCTGTGTAAGGTGCGCCTTCTGCGTCCATGCCGCGTACCGTTGGGTAGATAACTTCCTCTAGGATGCGGTTGTGGATCTCAGGCGTTACCACTGGAGCTGGAGAGTAAGCACCCATGCCGCCCGTGTTAGGACCAGTGTCTTTGTCGCCAACACGTTTGTGGTCTTGGCTGGTGGCCATAGGCAAAACGCTTGAGCCATCAACCATCACGATGAAGCTTGCTTCTTCGCCTTCAAGGAACTCTTCGATAACCACGCGGCTGCCAGCTTCGCCGAATGCGTTGCCTGCTAGCATATCTTTGATTGCGTCTTCTGCTTCTTCAAGAGTCATCGCAACGATAACGCCTTTACCAGCCGCAAGACCGTCAGCTTTAACTACGATTGGTGCGCCTTGCTCACGAACGTAAGCGATAGCTGGCTCAATCTCAGTGAAGTTCGCGTAAGAACCGGTTGGGATGTCGTGACGAGCTAGGAAGTCTTTAGTGAATGCTTTAGAGC
>NZ_MCYD01000713.1:0-567 GCF_002876325.1 Vibrio sp. 10N.261.52.A1 | reverse complement strand
TAGTGAATGCTTTAGAGCCTTCCAGCTGTGCTGCCGCTTGAGTTGGACCAAAGATAGGCAGATCTACTTCGCGGAACGCGTCAACAACACCAATAACCAATGGCGCTTCAGGGCCAACGATAGTCAGTTCGATTTTTTTCTCTTGAGCAAACGCCACTAAACCAGCGATGTCTTCAACGCCGATGTTTACGTTCTCAAGTTTTGGCTCAAGTGCTGTACCTGCGTTACCTGGAGCGATGAATACTGTTTCAACGTTTGGGTTTTGTGCTGCTTTCCAACCCAAAGCATGTTCTCTACCGCCAGCACCAATAATTAA
Source organism: Vibrio sp. 10N.261.52.A1 (assembly GCF_002876325.1). NCBI lineage: Bacteria > Pseudomonadati > Pseudomonadota > Gammaproteobacteria > Vibrionales > Vibrionaceae > Vibrio > Vibrio sp. 10N.261.52.A1. The sequence goes on along the minus strand of NZ_MCYD01000713.1, from coordinate 251 downwards.
TACATTCATGTTTTAAAATCCTTATAGCTACTTCAGAGCCTTTATTTCTGTGTCAAACATGCTCACTTATGGTCATAAGCTCCGCGTGTTTTCCTTGAACTAAAGTCACTGACTTGCTCTACGTATTTCAAATATCGGAATATTTAAAAAAACAAAATTATAAGTCTTGCTCAAAGTAGTTGGTGATGTGGCTAGGCAGCAATTGAGCCCATCCCCGGGAGCATAGCTCGCTATGTGACCGGGGTGGGCGA
>NZ_MCYD01000712.1:0-2380 GCF_002876325.1 Vibrio sp. 10N.261.52.A1 | reverse complement strand
CGTATTTAACCATGCTTAATAATGTATGTCGCCATTTGTAGAGACAAAATGGCGACATAAAACGATGTGGGTACTTGCGTTGAATCTATTGAGTTTTGAGCAAATCTAAAAAGAATGCGTATTCCAGTGCGTCTTCTTTTAATCGTTTAAATCGACCTGATGCACCACCGTGACCTGCTTCCATGTCGGTTTTGAACACAAGTACATTGTTGTCTGTTTTCATCTCACGCAACTTCGCTACCCACTTCATAGGTTCAAAGTATTGTACTTGCGAATCATGCAGACCGGTTGTCACTAACATGTTCGGGTAGTTTTGAGCCTTGACGTTGTCGTATGGCGAGTAACTCAACATGTAATCGTAGTAGGTTTTATTGTTGGGATTGCCCCATTCGTCATACTCGTTAGTTGTAAGAGGAATTGATTCATCAAGCATGGTCGTTACCACGTCAACAAATGGAACATGAGCGCCAATGCCTCGATATAACTCAGGTGCTTGATTGATGATTGCGCCCATCAATAGACCGCCAGCTGAACCGCCCACTGCGAACACTTTATCTTTCGCGCCATAACCTTCTTCAACTAGGCCTTTGGTGACATCGATGAAGTCATTGAACGTGTTTTGTTTAGTCAGCTTTTTGCCATCTTCATACCAAGGGCGTCCCAACATCTCTGAACCACGAATATGCGCGATAGCATAAACGAATCCGCGATCAAGTAGGCTAAGACGAGCTGAGCTAAAAGTTGGTTCGATTGTGTGCCCGTAAGATCCGTAGGCATATTGGTAGAGAGGGTTAGTACCGTCTTTCTTGAATAGATCTTTGCGATAAACCAAAGAGACTGGTACTTGCTTACCATCGCGAGCCGTGATCATGATTCGCTCTGATTGGTAATTATCAGCATCGAAATCACCTAATACCGGTGTTTGTTTCATGATCTCTGATTCACCTGTATTAAGGTCGAAATCATAGTAAGTGCCAGGAGTCGTTAGGCTGCTGTAATAGACTCGAACTTTAGAGTTATCTAACTCATAGTTACTTGTTAGGTAGGCAGCAAAAGCGGTGTCGTTGAACTCAAGTGGAAATTCTTTGCCTGTAGAGAGTTGACGAACCTTCACTGTAGACAAGCCATTTGAACGCTGCTCGTAAACCAGATGATCATTAAATAGCTCAAAATCGACAAGCTGTACGTTGTCGTCAGCTGGAATGACATCGACCCATTTTGAACGGTCATGCATGTCTTCAGCCGTTGTTTTCATCAAACGGAAGTTGACTGCTTGGTAGTTGGTGTAGATGTAATACCAACCCTCTAGCTTGGCGATGCTGTACTCAATACCCGTTTCTCTTGGGTAGAAGGCTTCTGCTTTTGCATTTGGGTTGTTGGCATCAATAATTGAAACACCACTGGTTTCAGTGCTCGAGTGCCAAATGTATACCTGCTGGCCATCTTTACTCTTACTGATGCTGGTGTAGTAAGCGCTGTCAGCTTCTTCGTAGACCAGCTCATCGTTTGTTTGAGGTGTTCCCAATACGTGGCGGTAAACTTGATAGCCGAGTAAAGTTTGTGGATCTTTCTTGATGTAGTAGAAGGCTTGGTTGTCGTTTTGCCATGCGATAGCGCTCGAAGCCCCTTCAATTTCGTCGTTTAGGTATTCACCTGTTGTCAGGTCTTTAATTTTAATGGTGTAAATACGGCGGCTCAGTGTATCTTCGCCATAGGCCAACATATTTTCGTTCGGGCTGACTGATAGGCCACCAATGCTGAAGAATTCATGTTCTTTGGCGAGTTCGTTAACGTCTAAGATGACTTGTTTGTCTATTCCTAAAAAGTGTTTTTCGCGCAAATGAACTGGGTATTCGTTGTCACCTGTGACTTTATTTGAGTAGTAATAGCTACCTTTACGAACTGGTACCGAATTGTCGTCTTTCGCGATTCGGCCTTTGATCTCTTCAAATAATTGTTCTTGAGATGCTTCTGTATGTTTCAGAACAGTCTCGGCATATTGGTTCTCTTGCTCGAGATGCTGCAAGATCTCTGGGTTTTGGCGTTCATCATCACGCATCCAATAATAATCATCAATTCGTGTGTCACCATGAGTCGTCATTGAATGAGGGACTTTCTTAGCAACGGGAGCTTGGGTTTGTTGAGCGATGAGTTGCGATGGAGAGTAGTGGTTCATGGTTATTATTCCTTGATTGCTGCATCCGGCGACAAGCGCCACCGATACGGCTAATGTGGTTAAAGCGAAACGCATCTGTATATCCTTAGTGTGCACCTTACTCGTTTTAATGCCAGCATCCTTTTTAGTGGTTAGTTTTCTTCCAGTGATGTTATTTATAATTGGATTCTGGATATGCACTTTCATCGTAAGTGTCTGTTATTG
>NZ_MCYD01000711.1:0-11115 GCF_002876325.1 Vibrio sp. 10N.261.52.A1 | reverse complement strand
CAACTTTTAAACCACATGCCGCGGCAACAAATGCTGAAGTTGTCGAAATATTAATGGTGTTGTGACCGTCGCCGCCTGTACCTACGATGTCTGCAAAATCGTAATCTGGGCGTGGGAACGGGTTTGCATTAGCAAGCAGCGCTTTCGCCGCACCGGCGATTTCGTCCGGTGTCTCGCCTTTGATTTTCAGTGCAGTCAGTGCAGAAGCCATCAGGATTGGGTCTAGTTCACCCTTGATGATAACGTCGAATAACTGTTGGCTTTCTTCTTGAGTAAGAGACTGCTGTTCGTAAAGTTTATTAATCTGTTCCATGATCGTTTCCTAGTTAGTCTTTTTATCAAGAGTGGCCTTCTTCTCAAGGCAGAGAGGTTTCTCAAGTGCCCATTCGATAGCGTTCGCTAGAAGCGTTGCACCGTAGGTTGTCATAATTGATTCTGGGTGGAATTGGAATCCACATACTTTGTCTTGTTCTTGAACCACAGACATGACCAAACCATCGACTTCAGCGGTTACCGTTAGGCTATCTGATACATGGGTAGCAACCAGAGAGTGGTAGCGAGCAATAGCCAGTGGAGAAGGTAAGCCTTGGTAAGTCGCATGATTTTGGTGCTCCATCATCGACACCTTACCATGAATGATTTCGCCTGCGCCTGCAACGGTGCCGCCATAAGCTTCAACGATCGCTTGGTGACCTAAGCAGATACCAATCATTGGCACCTTGCCTTTTAGCAGTTGAATCAACTCAGGCATGCAGCCTGCGTCTGCTGGAGCGCCAGGACCTGGTGAAAGTAGAGCAACAGGGTTGTCTAGTTCGTTGATTGCCGCTTCCACTACCTTTGCAGAGATGTTGTTACGGTATATTTTTACGTTGTGACCCAATGAGCGGAACTGGTCTACAAGGTTGTAAGTGAACGAGTCGAAGTTATCGATGAATACAATATCAGCCATGATTACGACTCCTTCTTGTTAGAGATGGTTTTAGTATGTGCAGCTTGAATCGCTGAGATGACCGCTTGCGCTTTGCCGCGAGTTTCATCGGCTTCTGCTTGTGGATCTGAATCGAACACCACGCCAGCACCGGCTTGTACTTGTGCAACACCATCTTCAACGTAAGCTGAGCGAATTACGATACAAGTATCTAACGTGCCTTCACCTGTTAGGTAACCTACCGCACCGCCATAGCTACCACGACGCGTTTTTTCTACATCACGGATAAGCTGCATTGCACGGATTTTTGGTGCGCCCGTTAGGGTGCCCATGTTCATACAAGCTTGGTAAGCATGCAGGGCGTCTAAATCTTCACGTAGTTGACCAACGACACGAGAAACCAAATGCATTACATGACTGTAGCGGTCAACTTTCAGTAAATCTGCTACGTGGCGAGTGCCAGCTTCGGCAATGCGTGCAACGTCGTTACGCGCTAGGTCGACAAGCATCATGTGCTCAGCGTTTTCTTTCTTGTCGGTGCGCAGTTCAAGCTCGATACGGCTGTCTAGGTCGAAATCGATTTGACCGTCAGGACGCTTACCGCGACGACGAGTACCAGCAATTGGGTAGATCTCAATTTGGTTGGTTTCAGTTTCGTATTTCAGCGCGCTTTCTGGAGATGCACCAAACAGCGTAAATAGCTCATCTTGCATGTAGAACATGTAAGGGCTTGGGTTACTTTGTTTAAGTTCTTTGTAAGCGGCTAGTGGAGCAGGGCAAGGGAGTGTGAAGCGGCGTGATGGTACGACTTGGAACACATCGCCTTTTACTACGTACTCTTTTAAGTCACGAACCGTTTGACAGAAATCTTCATCAGAAACGCTTGGTACCGCTTCCACGTTGTCTAGTGGTGTCACTTCCGTGATCGCTTTCAGTGACTGACATTGTGTTTGAATGTCGGCTAAACGCTCAGTTAGCTGCGCTTTGATGCTTTCATCGTTAGTGAACAAGCTTGCATGAAGCAGGCCTTGGTTCTCTTGGTGGTCGAAACGAAGCAGGGTTTCAGCCACGTAGAATACAAAGTCAGGGCAGTTGTTGGTTGCTTCAGCATCGCCTAGCGGTTCAAAGTTCGCCACGATGTCGTAAGCGAATAGGCCAGCCATGAATAACGCGTGCTTATTATCAGCGTCTTGCTCAAAGCTGTGCTGAACCAAACGTAGTGCATCGAAAGAAGAAGCTTCTCTTAAGCGTGAGTCTTCGTCTAATTCGTTGCTCGGCTCAACAAAAGTCAGCGTCAGTAAGTTATCCGTCAAATCAGATTTAATCTCTGCTTTCACGTTTTGAGTTAGGTGTTCGATAAGCGCTTGACCGTTTTTAGTCAGGGCTTGAAAGGTTACTTCATGTTCGCGGCATACAATGCGAACAGCAGAGTCGATAAGGAGTAGGCTTGTCAGGTTCTGTTTAGATTCAATCTCAGCAGATTCCAACAGCAAACTGTCTGTTTTGTTTTCACACAAGGTATGGAAAACACTGGTTGGATCTTGCGAGTAAGGAACTGAAGAATTGATGACCTCAATGGTTCCCAGCTTTTTGATTTCAATGGCCTTGTTCACAAGACCTCCTTTATGATTCTTTAAATTTCCTGCCGTACATAGTCGCATAAAGATACCTTTCACCCAATCTAGAATATGGTCAATTCGATGATTTGTTAGTCAGTTGAATGTGAGATGTTCGACAAATTAAAAAGCCCGCTATGGAAGCGGGCTTAGTGATAACTTTTTTATAAACAAACTGTTTAATTAGAAGTATACGTTAGCCCACCAAGAACTTGTCCAAGTGCGCCACCAATTAAGCTCTGAACTTGCTTCTACTGAAGAAAGTTCTAAAACTTTATCTTTATGGTCTTGGTTAAATTCTTGTAACATGGTGAACCTATCAAATGTGATACTTCGTATTTGTGTACTAGTTAACTAGTTTTCCGCTTGCGGGTCAAGTGTGTTGACACAAATATAACGATAAAAATTGAAAACAATGAAAAAGAATATATGAGAATTGATCTACATAGTCATACAACAGCCTCAGATGGTCGACTTACTCCACCTGAGCTAATTGACCGAGCGCTAAGCTTTAACATCGAAGCGTTAGCGATTACAGATCATGATACGACGGATGGGCTTGCTGAAGCGCGCAACTATATTGCGGATAACAATCTTCCTATTCAGCTGATAAATGGCATCGAAATCTCCACAGTATGGCAAAACAAAGATATTCATATTGTTGGTTTAAACGTCGACCCTGAGTCACCAGAGCTGAAAGCTCTTATTGAACAACAGAAGCAGCACCGTATTGGCCGTGCCGAACTGATTGCCCAGCGCCTTGAGAAAGCAACACGCGAAGGGGTATTAGAAGAGGTTAAGTTGATTGCTGGCGATGCACCGATCACTCGCGCCCATTTTGCTAAGTGGCTAGTCGATAACGGTTATGCGAAAACCATGCAGCAAGTGTTCAAAAAGTTTCTTACTCGCAATAACCCGGGTTACGTGCCACCAACTTGGTGCTCAATGAGTGATGCTGTCACGGCCATTCACGCCGCTGGTGGGCAAGCGGTATTAGCGCATCCAGGCCGATATGGTTTTACTGCTAAGTGGGTTAAGCGCCTACTGACTGCATTTGTTGAGGCAAAAGGCGACGCGATGGAAGTGGCACAACCTCAACAAGCACAACAAGAAAGACGCACTCTTGCGGATTATGCTATACAATACAAACTATTAGCCTCCCAAGGCAGCGACTTCCATTATCCATCTCCTTGGATGGAACTTGGACGCAATCTCTGGCTACCTTCTGGGGTCGAAGAAGTATGGAAAGATTGGGAGTTTCAAACGGTTTCACCATCTGATAGCAATGTCAGTATCTAAGTGAAGCAGCTCCTTCTGATGATAGAGTCGAGAGATTCGATAACGAGGATCAATAATGAGCCAGTTTTTTTATGTACACCCAGATAACCCACAAGCACGTTTAATCAATCAAGCGGTTGCGATTGTTCGTAATGGCGGTGTTGTGGTTTATCCAACAGACTCAGGCTATGCGCTGGGTTGTCAGCTTGAGAACAAGCAAGCACTAGAACGTATTTGTAAGATTCGTCGTATCGACGATAAGCATAACTTCACTCTGTTATGCCGTGACTTGTCTGAACTGTCACTGTATGCACGCGTAGATAACGTTGCTTTTCGTCTGCTTAAGGCTCATACGCCAGGTGCTTACACGTTTATTTTTAAAGCGACCAAAGAAGTGCCAAAGCGCTTAATGAACGCGAAACGTAAAACTATTGGTATTCGTGTACCAGACAATAAGATCGCTCTAGACCTGTTAGAAGCGATGGGTGAGCCATTGATGTCTACGTCTCTTATCTTACCGGGTAATGAGACAACAGAGTCGGATCCAGAAGAAATTCGCGACAGCCTAGAACACGCTGTTGATGTTATTTTGAATGGTGGCTACTTAGGTGAACAACCGACCACAGTGATTGACTTCAGCGACGATGATGCTGTCATTCTACGCCGTGGTGCCGGTGATCCAGCGCCGTTTGAATAATCGCATTACTGGTTAACAGTCTGTAACGATACAGAGCGCCTACCATAAGTAAATAACAAGTGCTTTTTGGTAGGTAATTTGCGATAATACGCGGCCGCGATTTGGTCGCGAAAAATTCATTCGACGTCTGTGAAGACGACAATTAGGTAGAAAAGAGTAAATGAGCGAAAAATTACAGAAGGTTTTAGCGCGAGCTGGTCACGGTTCTCGTCGTGAACTAGAAGGTTTAATCAAATCTGGCCGTGTAAGTGTTAACGGGCAAGTTGCGAAACTGGGCGAGCGTCTTGAAGACGAAAACTCAGTGATCCGTATCGATGGCCATACTGTTTCAGGTAAAGCGTCTGAAGAAGTGGTTTGTCGTGTACTTGCTTACTACAAACCTGAAGGTGAGCTATGTACTCGTCATGATCCTGAAGGTCGCCGCACAGTTTTCGATCGTCTACCTAAGATCCGTGGTTCTCGTTGGATTTCGGTTGGTCGTCTTGATGCGAACACGTCTGGTCTTTTGCTTTTCACAACCGATGGTGAACTTGCAAACCGTCTAATGCACCCAAGCCGTCAGGTTGAGCGTGAGTACCTAGTACGTGTATTTGGTGAAGTTACTGAGCAGAAGGTTAAGAACCTTGTGCGCGGTGTTGAACTAGAAGACGGCATGGCTCGTTTCGAAGATGTGGTTTACGCTGGTGGTGAAGGTATGAACCATACTTTCTACGTAGCGATTAACGAAGGTCGTAACCGTGAGGTTCGTCGTCTTTGGGAATCACAAGAAACAACAGTAAGCCGCCTGAAACGTGTACGTTACGGTGATATCTACCTTGACAAGAAACTGCCTCGTGGCGGTTGGAAAGAGCTAGATCTTCAAGAAGTAAACTACCTGCGTGAGCTTGTAGAACTTAAGCCAGAGAAAGAGACATTGTTGGATCTTGATCCTTCAAACACTTCTCGTAAGCGTGAGCGTTCTCGTAGCCAGAAAATTCGTCGTGCTGTTAAGCGTCACGAAGAGCGCGCAAATGCGCCAAAAGCCCGTAGCAACCAAGCTAAACGTAAGAAGCCAGCTACTCGTGGTACTACAACACCTGATTCAGGTCGCAGTGCACCAGCAGCAAAAGGCAAACCTCAGGCTAACAAAAGCAAGCCAAAGATGAACAATGGTCGTCCGGCTAAACCAGCTAAGCCAAGAACACGTCAGTAATTACATGACTTCTTAAGCTTAAAGCTTTATTGTCTTAAAGCACTGAATACTAAAAAACCTGCTAACTTAGCAGGTTTTTTTACATCTGAACAAATAGAAGATGCGGGATGCGAGTAACCGAGTATCGAAAACATGCTGCCATAAACGCAGTGAGCGCGCTCTTCGCGTCTCTTATCTCGTTTACGCGCATCTATAATCTGATCGTATCTCGTATCTCGTATCTTCTACTTATGATTCGAAAAGTTATCACCCTTCGCCAAACGGTCGTAAAGCACCACGTTCACAGATGCTGCGAGGTTCATGCAACCATTGGTTGGAACGTAAATCGTGTCGCGGCAGAAATCAGTGATCTCTTTCTTTAGCGTGCCATCTTCTGGGCCAAAAATATAAAACGCGCGTGGTGGGTGTTTGTAATCCGGTAGAGGCTTCGCACCTTCAATCAGATCAACGGCCACAGGCACGCAGCCTACTGGAATAATGTCTTTCAGCTCTTCAACGCCAATCAGTGGCAGCTCTAAGTGCTTCTCTTTGGTGTCGGTATGGAATTTTCGCGCATGATCGTATCGTGTGCCTGTATAGAACACAGAGTTAGCGCCGTAGCAGCCAGCCGCTCGCATTACAGAGCCTACGTTTTCAGGCGTCTTTGGGTTAACTAGGCCAATGCAGGCATAGCCTTTGGATTGTGTATCTGTTTTTGCTTTGGTCATATCAGTGAATATAAAGTTGATAAAGAAAGAGAGTTCTCATGCAGGGAAGTAGCGTGATAAAAATAGCCGAGCAAGTGGCTCGGCTAGATTTTTAACTCGTTTACATGAGTGCTTGTTTACTCATGAAGTTGAGCGTCAGCAGTCGTATTAGTCGCGCTTCCACAGCATGTGACAGAATTTATGCTCTGGGTCACGGCTGATTAGCATGCGAGCAAATACGTCGTCTAGAACGTCATCAGCTTCATTCACAAGACCAATGCGCACTTCTGCGTAGATTTCTTTGTCGACTTCAAAGCCAACATGTTCAACCCAATCATCACCTGTTTCAACAAGCTCTGCAGCGCCACGGTCTTCAAACTGAGCCGTGAATAGAATCACATCTGCAGGTTCAAGGTTATCGGGTGCCATCTCTAGGAAGATGTCGTATGCAGTATCAATTGCGTCGTCATAAGACATTAGGTCGTTAGCTTCGGTCATAATAAGTATCTTAGCTTGCGCGGTTCATGTATTTACGTTCAGCAGTGTTTACTACTACTTTGTCGCCAGTCGCGATGTACTCAGGTACTTGGATAGTAAGACCTGTAGAAAGGCGAGCAGGCTTAGTACGAGCAGACGCTGATGCACCTTTGATTGAAGGGTCAGTCTCTTCGATAACTAGCTCAACAGACGTTGGTAGCTCAAGTGTTGCTGCGTTGCCGTCGATAAGGATAGCGTACATGCCTTGAGTGTCTTCGTTGATGAACAGTAGCTCGTCTTCGATAGTTTCACCGTTGAAGATGAATTGTGTGTAATCTTCGTTGTCCATGAAGATGTACTCGTTGCCATCAACGTAAGAGAACATTACTGCACGCTTAGTTACATCGATCGTTTCAACGATTTCGTCAGCCTTGTGGCGAACTTCAGTTTTAACGCCAGTTGCTACGTCGTTACCACGGAAACGGTAAATCTTTTGACCGCCACGGCCACCTGGTGTTGTTACTTCGATATCTTTAACAATGACTGTTTTGCTTTCTACTGTGATAGCAAAACCTTTTTTAATTTCACTTGCTCTAGGCATTTTGTGTTTGTCCTTAGTGGGTCTATCCGCTGATTATATCTCGGAGATGCTATAAATAGGAATAGCTTGAATCATAAAGTCACCTAAGCGATCATAGAGTCACAGTTAAATCATGATTTTATTTGCCGAAACGACCTATGCAGTTACCTGTTATTGACCCTACACAGCCTTTTCAACCCGAATTTCAACCTGTGGTTAACGATCTAATTACCTTCTTAAAAGGTGGGCTGGGTTCTAATCTTCACAGTGTCTATATTTATGGCAGTGTTGCTCGCAAGCAAGCGGTAGCCGGTCGCTCAAATCTTGACGTGGTTGTGGTGACACACCGTCCGTTTCCTGAGCAGCGAACTACGCTGTTAAACACCATTAAATGGCGTTTCCAAAAGAGCTTTCCTCAGGTCACTCAAGTGGCAATAAAAACCACATTGGTGAGTGAAGTGGTCGACTTCGACAATATCTTCACGTGGGGTTTTATGCTCAAGCATCTGTCGGTGTGTGTGTATGGTGAAGACTTATCAGATTGTTATGGTGATTTCGAAACCAGTTGGGAAATTGCCAAGCATTGGAATATGGACGTTGAAAACTGGTTAGCGGTATATCGCAACAAAATTGCGCGAGCAACAACGCCTGAACAGCAAGTCGCAGCGCAAGTGATCATCGCCAAGAAGCTGCTACGAGCGAGCTACTCTTTGGTAATGTATCGTGATAAGTATTGGTTTGATAACCCCGTTGCTTGTGGTCAGCAGTTCTTGAAGTATCACCCAGACAGAGAAGTCGAAATCCAACGACTGGGTATATTGCTTTCAGGCCGACCGATTCCGAAACGTTCAGTGGTTGGCATTCTGGATGGGTTTGGGGAATGGCTGGTTAAGCAATATCAGAAAACAGAGTTTCGAATCGGATAGAACTTCGCAACCTACAGATATAAAAAGCAGAGCGAATTGAACATTCCTCTGCTTTTTTATTCTGATTAAACTCAGACAAGAATCTTAGAATAAGCCTAATTGCTGCCCACTGACTCTCTCAAAATCTAAACCAATGAAAGGCAAGATTGCTTCTGCCACCGGTTTAATCTGCTTATCGATGTAATGCTGATAATCGATACCACTCTTCAAATACTCTTTGGGCTCTGGGCCATTCAAGGTAATCAAGTATTCAATACGCCCTTTGTTTTGGTACTGAAGTGGGCGCCCTAGTTTTGCATTGACCTCATCAGCCATTCTGGCAGCCCGAACTTGTGGCGGAATGTTCTTTTGGTACTCATGCAACTTGCGACGCAGGCGCTTTTGGTAAACCAGCAAGTCGTCATGCTTACCTGCTGAAGTCTCATCAACAAACTGTCTGACGTAGTCGGTTGGGTCTTGGTCGTGGAAGACCATTTCATATAAGGTTTGTTGGAACTGTTGCGCGAGTGGTGTCCAGTCTGTTCGCGCGCTCTCAAGCCCTTTGAAAATGATCTTCTCTTGGTCGCCTTGGTTGATTAAACCGGCATAGCGCTTCTTCGAGCCTGTTTCCGAACCACGAATGGTTGGCATCAGGAATTTTCGATAGTGGGTCTCATATTCCAGCTCGAGAATTGAGGTCAGGTTATAGGTCTCTTTTAGGTGCTCAGCCCACCAGTTGTTAATATAAGCGACCAGTTGATGGCCAATCTCGTCAGCTTGCTCTTGGTCATAACTGCCATTGAGGGAAACGAAGGTCGAGTCGGTATCCCCATAAATTACTTGGTAGCCCTTGTCTTCGATCAGAACCTTGGTTTGTTTCATGATTTCATGACCACGCATGGTGATTGATGACGCCAAGCGAGTATCAAAGAAGCGGCAGCCAGAGGAACCTAACACGCCATAGAAAGAGTTCATGATGATCTTAATGGCTTGAGAGAAGGCTTTTTCGTTGTTCTTCTTTGCGACGTCACGAGCGGCCCAAAGGTTTTCGATCATCTCTGGTAAGAAGTGTTTGGTGCGGTGAAATTGCCCACCGCGAAAGCCATCAACGGCTTGGTTTTCAGCTGGGCCGATTTCCAATTTCAACCCTTCGATTAACCCCATAGGGTCAATCAAAAATGAACGAATGATGGACGGGTATAGGCTTTTGAAGTCGAGCACCAGAACGGAGTCATAGAGATTAGGGATGGAGTCCATCACGTAGCCACCGGGGCTAGCGATCCAGTTCTCTGGCTCTAGGTTCGGGGCAACATAGCCTGCTCTGTGTATCTGAGGTAAATATAAATTGGTAAAGGCTGCAACAGATCCGCCAACACGGTCTAGCTCAACTCCGGTCAAGCGAGAGCGCTCTATAACGAAATCGAGTAGGTGGGTGTGTTCGAAGATTCGATTTACCAACACACAGTCTTGCAGGTTGTACTTAGCTAGTGAGGGCTTATCGAACTTGAACATTCGATTAATCTCATCCATACGGTCATGAACGTTATGGATATCCTTACCTTCACCGAGTAGTTCGCGTGAGACTGATTCAAGTGACCAAGATCTGAAGTGGTAGGTTGCTGTTTTCAGCATATCGATGCCATCTAAGACAACACGCCCTGGAATAGTAATGAAGCCTTGTTGGCTTTGTGCTGAGCTACGGAAGAAGCTAGGTTGATTATCTCGACCGATATTGAGCTTTACCTCATTCCATTCTGCACGCTTGTGTAGCAGCCTAAAATCGAAGTCAATGACGTTCCAGCCAATGATGATATCTGGGTCAAATTCAGAGAACCACGAAATCATCGCTTCAAGCAGCGCTTTTTCATTCGCGACCCATTGGATATTGGTTTCAGCTTGCTGTGGATCGCCAATCATAATCACTCGGCTATCCATTGGACTGTCTAAGCCAATGGAGTAGAGCACGCCTTTCTCTGAACATTCAATATCCAGAGAAACCATCGATAATGTTGGTAAGTAATTGCCCGCTCTGCACTTGGCATTGGAGACTCGACGATGCTGATTCTTTTGCACAGCCGTACCAGTAAACTCGATACTTCCTTTGATAAAACGTTCCATTAGGAATCGATCCGCAAGGCGAATATCGCTCTCAAAAGTCTGGATTTCTTCGTTGTTGAAGGCTTGTGCTAATCCCAAGCTGCTTCTCGATAGTGTTGTATAACAAGCCGCGAGAGAGGTTTGGTCGAAAGTTGCGAGCTCAAGAGGTTTAAACTGGCACTCAATGGACTCTTTGGCTGCAATCGACTCGCATGCGGCTACATCAGATTGAGCAACAAAAAATACTGGCTTTTCGTTTTGAATAGTCAGAAGAGTAGGGCCTTCAGGTGTGCTTAACCACAAGTCGATCTGTGTTCGCCCTGAAAAATCTCTCGCCTGTCTTGTAAGTACAAAGCCTTGCTGAATATCCAATGTAATAACCTATTGATACGGGGGAGTGAATACTATCATCTAGCGCCAGATTACGCACAATAGGCTGCAAAGATAGTCATTAAATACTCGTTAGTAGCAGTAAATAACGGGACTCTGTAAGCAAAAAAGTGAAATTGTCGAGAATGGCCATTTAATGGTATTGAAAATATCTCTATCTTATGTAATTTTATTGGGTGTTGTTTTAACTGGTTGATTTTTAGTGAAAGCTTGTGTTTTTAGCGTACCTTTTTATAAATAAGTACTTGCTAAAGTTAGTGTTTCAGCAC
>NZ_MCYD01000710.1:0-3051 GCF_002876325.1 Vibrio sp. 10N.261.52.A1 | reverse complement strand
GTTACTGGCTTAGGGGCTGTGTTTAGTTCTAACGCTATTAAGTTCAAATTATTAAAAATTATAATTTCTAACCTCTATCGCTTTATATCCTCCTCAAGCTCTCGCTTTGTTTTTGAGAATAACGAAGACTTTAAGTTATTTGGTGAGCTAGGTATTTTAAAATATCATAATGGTCGTGTGATCAAGGGAGCTGGAATTGATTTGGCTCGTTTTTCCCCTTCACTAGCTCCCTTAAATAAAAACGTTTTGTTTGGTGCAAGGCTTTTAAAAGAAAAGGGATTGGAATGTCTAGTTCGAGCAAAGCGTGAGCTAGAAAAGCAAGGGTTGAGTTTCACGCTCAATATTGCAGGGATTATTGATAACGATGTTTCTTCTGCTATCCCTCTTAGTCAAGTGAAGGGTTGGGCAAGTTCACGTGATATCAATTGGTTAGGTAACGTGCAAGATATGCCTAAACTTATAAAAGAAAACGATATAGTGTGCTTACCTACAACTTATGGTGAAGGTGTCCCTCGTATTTTGATCGAGGCAGCTTCTTGCCAAAGAGCGATAATCACGACAGATGTTGTTGGCTGTCGTGAAATTGTATCACATAACGTTAATGGTTTATTGGCGAGGCCAGGTGATGTTGTATCACTGGCTAGCTGTTTACGCACCTTACTGGAGAGTGATGAAAAAACGCTTGAATTTGGCGTTCAAGGGCGTAAAAAAGTTGAAGAAGAGTTTTCTCAAGAAATGGTTTTTGAAAAAACTCTCAATGTTTATGAAGAGATTAGTATTAGTGCTGTTCGTTAGAATTAGGTTTATAACCAGTTGGTGCATTTAATAGAATTGTCATAATGCATTCTTCATCAAAGTTATGGCAACACCCGTCGAGTCGTTCCAAAAGAGGTTGCATCTCAATCCAATTTAGCATCTGCTCTTTGGCCGTCATGATTTTTTGATGGCCGCTTCCCTCCACATTATCTCCAATCAAAAGCTCTTCATAAAGCTTTTCTCCTGGGCGCAATCCGGTGAACTTTATAGATATATCGCCTTCTTGAGAATCCCCGTCGACATGCTCTTGCATACCCATCAAATGAATCATCCGTTTTGCAAGGTCTAGAATCTTGACGGGTTCACCCATATCAAGAACAAATACTTGTCCATTGTGCCCCATGGCACCAGCTTGGATAACAAGCTGAGCTGCCTCAGGAATAAGCATAAAATAGCGAATGATATCTGGGTGAGTTACGGTTACAGGGCCGCCACATTTTATTTGCTTTTTAAACAGTGGAACAACAGACCCAGAAGAGCCCAAAACGTTACCAAAGCGTACCATGGTGAAAGTGGTAGTATTTTGTTTATCGGCCAATGCTTGAAGAACCAGTTCAGCCATACGCTTGGTCGCGCCCATAACGTTAGTCGGTCTTACTGCTTTATCTGTTGAAATGAGAGTAAAGTTCTTCACACCTGTTTGTATCGCAGCTTCAGCGCACGCGAGCGTGCCAAAAACGTTGTTGCGAACACCTTCAACAATATTATCTTCAACCAAGGGGACGTGTTTATAAGCTGCTGCATGATAAACGGTTTCGACCTCATGTGCTGCCATCAGTTTCTCTAATCGGTTTTGTCTTTGAACAGAACCAAGAGCAGCGACGATTCGAGTTTCGCTTTTTAAGTTTATCTTTGTTGAATTGAGCTCCTGGTCGATTTTGTAAAGGTTGTATTCATTGAGCTCAAATAGAACGAGTGTTTTGGGTTTTTGTGACATGATTTGTCGACATAACTCAGAGCCGATGGAGCCACCGGCGCCAGTAACCATAACATTCTTATTGTAAATGTTTTGCGCTAGAAGCGCCTTGTCTGGGTCAACCGCGGCTCTACCAAGTAGATCTGCAACATCAAGATCTTTCACTTCAGTTGCTGTTGCTTTACCCGCTGCAATATCCTCCACTGATGGTACTGATTGTACTGCGATCGGCCAGTGTGATAATTTCTCCACTAGCCTTAGACGTTCGCCTTTATTGATCCCATTAATGGCTAAAAGTAGCTTTACGGGTTGATAAAGCGATTGGAGGTGTTCAAATTCACTTGGGTGATGGACCTTAAGCCCAAACAATATTTGCCCCGATTTTGTTGGATCGTCATCAAGTAGTACTACTGGATTGTATTCGTCGCCCTGAATCAGGGCATACGTTAGATCGCGACCAGTTGCCCCCGCGCCATAAATAAATACATTAGGTTTCTGACGTTTAAACCAGTGATAATAAATTGAACGGATGAGGATTCTGGGACCACCTAAAGTCAGCGTCGCCAAACCCGCATAGATAAATGGGACACTTCTAGGGATGAACGAGTGGAAAAAAAAGCCACTCATGATTAAAGCTAAGGTGGAAATTATGACGCCAAAGAAGATGTTACCAACTGCGGGCAGCATCATATAACGTAAAACTGCTCGGTACATTCCCAACTTTACAAAGCTGTAAATAGTGATCGATACAGTAACAAATAGTGTTATTAGTTCTTCGACTTCTACTTCAAAAAATGCGTTCCCAAGTCGTAAGGCAATCGCCAAATAGAGTGAAACAACGATAGCAAAAATATCATAGCCAATACTTATGACACGCTTATGCTTGCGTTTAGCATTTAGCAAAATATGTATTGGTCTGATCATGATGTTCCTTAGCGTGCCACTGAGCGTCTTGGGTTTAATAGTTGTAGTTTTATGTTGTATTTTAATGTTCTTAAGTGCGGTAAGCTAGATGTAATTGGTTGTTATGTGTTGCCTAATCGATTTACTGTTGATTTTGTTTATTATTTGTTCGTTTGTTGAGCGGTTTGTTTTATGAAACTTTTGGTTACAGGTAGTACGGGGTTTGTTGGTGCTCGAGTGGTTGAGTTAGCAGAAGCGCGTGATTGGGAAGTAGTTTCTGTACTTCGTAAGAGTTCCAGAACACAACCTAACTGCTTTTTGGTTTCGTCTATCGGTGCTGAAACTGACTGGTCTGGTGCATTTGAAGGTGTAGATTGTGTTGTTCATTGTGCTGCTCGCGTGCATCAAATGAATGA
>NZ_MCYD01000709.1:0-4129 GCF_002876325.1 Vibrio sp. 10N.261.52.A1 | reverse complement strand
ATATAATGTACTTAACTTAAAATGTACTAAAGGTTGATAATGTCATTCATTAGAGCTTACTTACGTGCTTCCACAGACGAGCAAGATGCACTTAGAGCAAAACAATCGTTAAAAGAGTTCGTTGATTCACATCAAGTAAAAGTAGCCAGTTGGTATACAGAGAATGTTAGCGGTACATCAGCATCTCGCCCTGAGCTTGATAGATTGATCGGAGACAGTTTAATAGGGGATGTCTTGCTAATTGAAAAGATGGATAGACTTACACGCTTGCCATTTGAGCAGTGGCAAACCCTTAAAGCTCGTATTCAACAAGCAGGATTAAGGATTGTGGTACTTGATCAACCAATGACTCACCAAAGCTTAAAGTCCAATCAAGATCAAGTGACAGGAGCTATACAACAAGCTTTAACTGCTTTTATGTTGGACTTGGGTGCAGCCATGGCAAGAGATGATTACGAAACCCGTAGAGTGCGTCAGAAGCAAGGAATTGAGAAAGCAAAGGAAAAAGGGCTCTATAAAGGTCGTCCAGTGGATAATGAATTGCACAATAACATCAAGTCCATGCTATCTGCTGGCATGAGCTATACACAAATTCATAATGCACTTGGCTGTTCTAGAGTCACGATTAGTAAGGTAAAGAAGAGTATGGCGTGAGTCGTGAATGTGGAGCTAACAAATTTGATACCGAACAAACTATTACCATTATGTATAAAATGAGCGTATGAGTGCACAGTATTGAGTGGCATAATGTATGTTTCTACGCTTGGATTTTGGGCTATAGTTCAATAAGTTGCCCCCAAAAGCCTATGTAGTTCTCTATCGATTATAGGTTGTACATAATGAAGCTATCAAAAGTTCGTATCTCAAATTTTCAATGTTTTAACCAAAGTCCGACAGAAATTGATTTTGAAAATCAATTAACAGCTCTTATTGGCTTGAATGGCAGTGGAAAGACTTCAACACTCCAAGCATTGAGTCGAATGTTTGGTGTTAGTGAATCAGCTAGAAAAATTAAGGTTGATGATTTTCATAGTCCGTCGGTTGCAGACCAGAGAGCGGATAAGCTGTCAATCGAAGCATGGTTTACTTTTCCTGAAGCCGAAACTGAAGATGACATGATCGCTGTAGCGGGAACGTTTAACCAGTTATGCTTTAGATCTTCTGGTGATGAAATGATGCTTAGGCTGAAACTTGAAGCGACACTAACAGTTGACGATATTTCTCCGGATGGTGTTGTAGATGAAACGGTCTACTATGTACTGACTGACAGTGACACCTATGATGGTGATAAATGTCGCGAGTTGCGCAGATCTGATAGGAATAATATTCAAGTTCATTACATTCCAGCGAGTAGAAACCCTTTTAAAGAAATAAGCTCATCTACAAAGATGCTGCTGGGTAGACTGTTAAATGCAATTCAATGGGATCAAAGTGCTGATGGCGAGCTACATAAGGCTTTAGGGTTTACTGAACAGGCAAGTGAAGAAATCTCTAAAAATAGTGCTATAAAACTTATTGAAAAACAGCTCCAAAGTAGTTGGCAAGAAATGTACTCCGGAGATTATCTTAGTAAGGCGAAGATTAATTTTTTGCCATTGCAAACTGATGAATTGTTAAAAACGATTACTCTTTCCTTTGAGTCTGATACAAATAATAGAAAGGCTACTATGGACAGATTGAGTGACGGACAACGTTCACTATTACATATATCCATAATTCAAGCTGTTCATGAGCTAGAGTCAAAAGCTCTTAGAAAGCAAAGTAATCGAGTTCATTTTGACGCTAAAAAACTGAACACTCCAATTTTTACTTTGCTTGCGTTAGAAGAGCCAGAGAACCATCTAGCTCCTCATTTTTTGGGGAGAATAGTAAAATCTATGAGCTCATTAGCTAAGTCAACAAATGCACAGGTTTTAGTCACTACGCACTCCCCAAGTTTAGTCGGAAGAATCGAACCGACCCAAATTCGTTACTTTAGGTTAGATAGTACATCGAGAAATACAGTTGTTTCTAAAATACAGTTACCAGAGAAGCAAGATGAACTGTATAAATTTGTTGCGGGTGCAGTTAAAGCTTACCCCGAGATTTATTTTGCCAGATTGGTTATTTTGGGTGAGGGGGAAAGCGAACAAATAGTTATACCAAAACTATTGTCCAAAGTTGGTATTGATATCGATGATAGTTTCGTTAGTGTCGCTCCTTTAGGGGGAAGGCATGTGAACCATTTTTGGAAGCTTTTAAATGGGTTAGGGATTCCATATGTTACTCTTTTAGATATGGATTACGGTCGAAATGGCGGCGGATGGGGGCGTGTAAAGTATGTAGTAGACCAGAAAGTAAAGTTAGGTGGAAGAGAACTACTTACTAATATACCTGATTGGGATAGTTCAGCCTCAAACCCTATGACTAGCAAATTGTCGAATATGGATGAAACAGCTGAAGGTCTCCTAAATAATAATGGGATTTTCTTTTCTACACCACTAGATCTAGATTACTCGATGCAGTTGTCTTATCCACAATATTACAATGAAAAGCTTTTTGGCGAAAATGGGCCACAAAATAAAGATTGGGCATCATTAAAATCTTCTGTTTTGAAATCTAAATATTCTAAAAGTATCGGTGATGATTACTATGATGAAATGCAAGACGAAAAAAATTTCTTATGGTACAACTATAGATTCTTAGGTAGTAAAGGAAAGCCAGTTTCCCACATTAATGCTCTTGAACAAATTGATTTTAATTTACCAGAGAACATCGATAGGATCCCTGTAGGGATTAAAAGTATGATCGAATATATAGAAAAAGAAATTTCTAAACTCGCGGAGTGATATTTATGATTGATGCTTCAGTGTGGGAACCAAAAGATGGATTGAAATTTGATGATAAGTCTTTAGATATTATTAAAAGCAATAACAACATTGCTGTTTTGGCTGGGCCTGGAGCAGGTAAAACAGAGATACTTGCGCAGAAAGCCTGTTTTATTCTGGAGACAGAGTTGTGTTCATGGCCATATAATATTTTATCTATATCAAGAAAAAGAGAATCAGCATCAAATATTAAAGAGCGAGTGTCCTTGAGGTGTGGCAATCTATTATCTGAAAGATTTCACTCTTTTACAATTGAAGCTTTTACAAAAAGCATTGTAGATAGGTTTACGTATGTGTTACCTAAGCATGAACAACCGAGCGAAGATTACAGTCTAGTTTTTAATCATTGGGAAAGCTCTTTCCCAAAAAAACTCAGCTTTGATGATATTACCTTAACCGCAATAAAGATAGTGAAAGCCTCACCTAACTTAATGAAGTCTATACGAGCGACTTATAAGTATGTTTTCATAGATGAATTTCAGGATTTAAACGGACATCAATATGACTTCGTTAAGCTATTATTTTGTGAGTCGGATAGTGTTGTAACTATTGTTGGTGACACCAAGCAGGCGATAATGAAGTTTGCTCATGCTTTACCAGATGGTTTTGTGAAGTTTGAAGTAGACTTTAAAGCACAGCCTATAGTGATTTATACCAACTTTAGAGCATCACCTGAACTGAAATGTTTTATAGATAGCGTGGGTAGTGCTTGGTGGCCTATTAATTCTGATATATCAAAAGCAAATAGCCAGTATGATAAGTTGAATAAAGAAGACTACTCTATGCTTCGTTTTGAAAACGAAGATCATGAAGCTAAACAATTATCTCTAAAAATTAAGCACTGGATTGAAGAAGAAGGAATTAAACCTGAAGATATAGCCGTGCTATTTCGAGTTAATACGAACAACAATTATAGTAGGAATCTTAGTAAGAGATTACTAGATCTTGGAATACTAAGTGTAAATGAAAGTAATGTGCAAGACCACTTATCTGAACCGTTAGGGAAGGTGATGATATCACTATTATCACTGTTAACTAGATCCAGAGATGTTGATTCGTGGGAATCTCTAAGAGATTCTTATTTATATTGTCGTTCAGGTAGTTCTGATTACGAAGACTTCGAGTTAAGTAAAATTCTAGATTTCATAAGTAACCACAAATACTACAAAGAAGGCGATCATAAATCGTTCGATGATCTACTTAGTGATACTGTAGATTTTATGAATGAGTTTTTCTACGATAACCTTAGAAATACGTGGGTC
>NZ_MCYD01000708.1:4089-8495 GCF_002876325.1 Vibrio sp. 10N.261.52.A1 | reverse complement strand
TGTTTTTACTTTTTATATGAATCATTTATCGTTTTTCTGGCTACCACAAAACAAGGCGCTTCTTCTTAAGGGCCTAGAATCAGAATTTGCCCAACTTGTTGGACATTCCATCTCAGCGGGAAAAATAACCCTTCCTCCTATCCCTAACGTTGTACTTAAAATCCAAAAACTTTGTACTCTGGAATCGACTGGGATAGCCGAGGTTGCCGAGTGCTTGCTTGAAGATCCAGGCCTTACAGCCATCGTCATTCGAGTTGCAAACTCGGTTGTCTTCAACAGACGCAACATCACCTGTGTCGACATTATGACGGCCGTTTCACGCCTGGGCATATTGCGTGTTCGTGACATCGTGACTGCACAAGCGATCGAACAACTCAAGCACTCAGTTGATTTAAATAAAGAGTGTAACCAGCTATTGATTCAAAGCGCTTCTGTCTCAAAAGAGTTAGGCGCAACCATGGTACTTGTGACCAATGGCTTTAAAGAGATCGCTCCTGCTGAATATCGCTACCTTGAACATGAAAAGTCTTTGCTAGTTGGTTTGTTAGCCGATATTGGGCTGTTCTGCCTAGTAAGCGAGTACCACCTATACCTTGAGAACGGTAACTACCTCGACCACGATATCGCGCTTCAGATTTTCCAGGGCCAATGTTCAGCCACCAGCAAGCTAGTACTCAAGCGTTGGGGCTTCGACAGCGACTTCATTGACGTGTGCAGCAACACCATCAACAAACAAGAAGAACGTGAAGTTTCTTACTTAGATATCGCACGTATTGCTAACCACCTACTGATGTTCAGAAACAAGGATGAGAACATCGATGATCACGAAGTTGAGCTCAACGTGACAGGTGCAGAAGTGCTTTATAATCTAAGCAACTTGAGTAAACATGATTTTAATGCAAAGCTAAACGACGTGATCAACGCTAGTGGCTTCTAAGTCATAGAAAAAGTTGAAGTAATTGCAATAGAGGAAAGCATGTTTACAGGGATGATCTTCATATTTGCTCCACTTGTTGTGGGGTATCTATTTTCAATTTCAAACACCCAAACGCTAGAATTCATTAACCGCTCTACATCGCGTTTGATCTATGTAATTCTAGCGCTGATGGGATTAAGCCTTGCCGCACTTGATAATCTTGGTAACAACCTACAGACAATCCTTCTTTACACAGTCACTTTCTTTGTCTGCTTGAGTGTTTGTAACCTGATGGCATTGCCCGCGATAGACAAAGTACTGCCACTCAAAACAGATAGTAGTCAAAAGAAGCTGCCCCTTTCTTCGATGGCAATGGAGTCTGCCAAACTCATTTTGGTTGTCGGCTCAGGCCTTATCGCAGGACTCGTTCTGCCTATCAGCCTTCATTGGGTCGATACAGCGAGTGAGTGGATTCTATTCGTTCTTCTATTCTTCATTGGCATCCAGCTGCGAAACAGCGGGCTGACCCTAAGACAAATCTTGCTCAACAAGCATGGCATGGTCATCGCTGTCACGATAATTATCACCTCTATGTTAGGCGGTGTTATCGCTGCTTACTTGCTGGATATTCCCCTGTTTAAAGCGCTAGCCATGTCTTCTGGTTTTGGCTGGTACTCTTTGGCTGGAATACTAATGGGCGATGCGTTTGGTCCGGTCTACGGCGGAGCATCATTCATGCTTGAGCTACTGAGAGAGCTTGTCGCGTTAGTTCTGATTCCAGTGCTCATTCGAAACTATCCATGTACGTCTATTGGTTATGCCGGAGCTACCGCCATGGACTTCACTTTGCCTGTCATTCAAACAACAGGCGGCGTTCGCTGTGTGCCTATCGCGATTGTTAGTGGATTTATATTAAGTCTACTCGTGCCCATTTTGATGTTGTTCTTTGTATCTCTTGCTAACTAGATCGCAGGAATAGCGATCGATTTAGATTAGAATGCATCTCGAATACCAACGCCCAAGATACCGATACAGTTACCCAAATAAAAAGACACTAAGTGTCATTGCTCAACAAAGAATGATCACGGTAACCTGTAACGACAAAGTAATAACAAGAATAAACTTACAAAAGGACCCGCTATGAAACGCCTTTGCGTCGCATTACTGCTAGCTTCAACTTCTACTTTCTCTTTTGCAGCAGATTCAATGTCTGAAACAAACCAGTGCCAAGCGAAAAAATACGATGCTTACATCGACGCCTCTCTAAATTGGTACGCCGATCTTGCTGAACTCACCTCAGAGCAATACCCAGAGCTAACAGAAGTCAGCGAGTGGTTCCTTGAAGGCCGTAAGCACCACTTCGAGCTAAATCGTGCAGCGGTACACTACTACTTGGTAAACGACTCAAGCAAAGTAGCTACAGAGCAACCTGTTGAAGGTTGGCTGCAACTTGAGCAACATGACATTAAAACGCTATCACAGCGCGATGATGAACTAGGCAAGGTAGCAAAAACGACGTTCGACGACCGTCAATCAAAGCCTCACGCTCAAAACTACGAGCTGCGTTCTGCGTTTGCAGAGCTACTTAGCCACCCTAAACAGATCGATACAGCACTGCAGCGTTACAACACCTCTATTGCTGAACTTGAAGCGATTAAATGTAAGTAACCCCTCATTTAATAGGCTTTTATGAGAAGTTGGATTTCATAATTAAGACGGGACATTGTTCCCGTTTTCGTTTAGATTGTCCCGCTCGCGTCAATATTAGAAAAATAACTCGCTTGCTATGGTTACGGAACAAAAAACAGCAGATGTTAGCTTCGACAGTCTTCTACGTATCTTCACGGTACCTGAAGGCCCAGATTCAACACTCACTCAAATTGAAGACAAACTTTCACGAAACCTGAATCAATTCTTACGTGAACATATCGTGGCTGAAGAAAAGCCACTGCGTGAAATTGAGAAAGATTTTTCAAATGCTCATATCCCAGAGCAGCCTGAGTTTGTTTCTGAACATACTGAGCATCTCCTCGATTCTCTTGTATCGCACTCGGTTCATACGTCTTCACCAAGCTTCATTGGTCACATGACGTCTGCCCTGCCTTACTTCTTGATGCCGCTTTCTAAAATCATGATTGCGCTGAATCAGAACCTAGTAAAAATCGAGACTTCAAAAGCTTTCACTCCTTTAGAACGTCAGGTTCTAGGTATGCTTCATCGCTTAATCTATCAAGATGATGACGCGTTCTATTCTCGTTGGATGCACAGTGCAAATCACTCATTAGGGGCGTTTTGCTCTGGTGGTACTATCGCGAACATTACTGCGCTTTGGGTCGCACGTAACAATGCACTAAAAGCACAGGGCTCGTTCAAAGGTGTCGAGAAAGAAGGCTTATTCAAAGCCATGAAACACTACGACTACGAAGGCCTAGCCATCTTAGTCTCTGAACGTGGTCACTACTCTCTGAAAAAAGCCGCTGACGTGCTGGGTATTGGTCAAGAAGGTCTTGTATCAGTTAAAACAGATAACGACAATCGCATTTGTACTGACGACCTACGACTGAAGATCGAGCAGCTCAAGCAGAACAAGATTAAGCCTTTCGCCGTTATCGGTGTCGCTGGTACAACGGAAACCGGTAATATCGATCCACTAAGAGATATTGCAGAGGTATGTGCCGAGTCTGACTGCCACTTCCATGTGGATGCAGCTTGGGGCGGCGCGACTTTAATGTCCAACAATCATCGCCACCTACTTGATGGTATTGAACTAGCTGACTCTGTCACTATCGATGCTCACAAGCAGCTTTACATCCCTATGGGTGCTGGCATGGTTCTGTTTAAGAAACCAGACGCGATGACTGCGATTGAGCACCACGCTCAATATATCCTACGTAAAGGCTCTAAAGACTTAGGTAGCCATACGTTGGAAGGCTCTCGCTCAGGTATGGCGATGCTGGTTTATGCTGCAATGCACATCATCAGTCGTCCAGGCTATGAACTGCTGATCGATCAAAGCATCAACAAAGCACGTTACTTTGCCGACCTGATTAAAGAACAAGATGATTTCGAGTTAGTCTCTGAACCAGAGCTTTGTCTACTGACGTACCGCTACGTTCCTGAAGCGGTAAAAGCAGCCCTGCTTAAAGCCGCTCCTGAGCAGCGTGTGGAGTTGAACGAACTTCTGAACGAACTTACCAAGTTTATCCAGAAGAAACAGCGTGAAACCGGTAAGTCATTTGTCTCTCGTACTCGCTTAAACCCAGAAGCGTGGGCTCACCAACCCATCATCGTTTTCCGCGTAGTGTTGGCTAACCCGCTAACGGGCAATGAAATTCTTTCTTCGGTACTTGAAGAGCAGCGTGAAATTTCAAAACTAGCGCCAAACTTAATGGGTAAAATCACTCAGTTAGTTACGCAAATCAACGCATAGCCATTCAATTTTAGTTGCATCAAATTGAAAATTTCTTTCTTTTTGGTGTAACTTAGATGT
>NZ_MCYD01000708.1:0-3429 GCF_002876325.1 Vibrio sp. 10N.261.52.A1 | reverse complement strand
GCTCAAAGCCTCTTCCAATTCTGTAGTTTTCTAAAATTTTGTTGAGGCTTGTCATATTCTTAAGCATTCATCCCGTGTTTTTGTATTAGTGAATAGTATGTTAGGTTTATACTGACTCTATGGTGCTAGTTAGCTTGATATCTATTTGATACAGCAGTAATTACAACATCCAATAAAACGTTGGTATTGTGCTTACTGATATTTGTTTCAGCCATACCCCCTGGTAATAAGATATTAACTGGCAAGTTGTTCTCTATACCCTTGTGAACACTATGAATACATTAGAAAAAATACAAAAAAACCTGGAAAATTTCAGCAAGTCTGAGCGCAAGGTTGCCGAAGTAATTATGGCTTCCCCTCAAACTGCAATCCATTCTAGCATTGCTACCTTAGCTAAAATGGCTGACGTAAGTGAGCCTACAGTTAACCGCTTCTGTCGTCGTTTAGACACAAAGGGCTTCCCTGACTTTAAACTTCACCTTGCTCAAAGCTTGGCGAATGGTACACCTTATGTGAACCGTAATGTTGAAGAAGATGATGGTCCAGATGCTTATACGCACAAAATCTTTGAATCAACTATGGCATGTCTAGACGTTGCTAAAAACAGTCTAGATGCGATGCAAGTGAACCGTGCGGTTGACTTGTTGACTCAAGCAAAACGCATTTCGTTCTTCGGACTAGGTGCCTCTTCTGCCGTAGCGAAAGACGCTCAAAACAAGTTTATTCGTTTTAATATCCCAATCACGTGTTTTGAAGACATCGTGATGCAACGCATGAGCTGTATTAACTGCAGCGATAACGACGTTATCGTTCTTATCTCTCACACAGGCCGCACGAAGAGCCAAGTTGAGATTGCGAACCTAGCTCGTGAAAACGGCGCAACGGTTATCGCTATCACAGCGAAAGACTCTCCACTTGATAAGGCAAGCTCACTGTCTATCTCATTGGATGTGCCAGAAGATACTGACGTTTACATGCCAATGGCAAGCCGCGTTGTGCAAATGACGGTTATCGATGTATTAGCAACTGGCTTTACATTGCGTCGTGGCTCAGGTTTCAGAGAAAATCTAAAGCGTGTCAAAGAGTCACTTCGTGATTCACGCTACGAGAAATACTCTCAGTTCTAACCCCAAAGATTAGAATTAAAAAAACGGAGCCAAGTGCTCCGTTTTTATTTATCTACGTCTTCAATAGTGTCATGGCCATTTACCAATACTATTAAATGGTCCAGCTGTTCCCCTTCTCCACCACACTATTCTCTGAGGCATAAGAGTTGATGATCGTGAAACTCGACTCCACCATTGAAGACTCTTCATCTTGGTGCTTCAACGCCTCGGCACCTCTGCGCTCGCCACAATCACACTTCTCGCAAACCTGCTGCAGAATATGAATTAAACGCTCTTGATTCAATGGCAATGGATTCCCTTTAATAGCAACCGACTTAAGTGCATCAGCCGATACCTCTTCGAATTGCGCTTCACAAACACCAAACTCTAATAGACTTGGTAGCTTAAGCGTATCGAGTACTTCTGATAACCACTGAATGGCATCCTCTGCCGAGGCTTGTGCTTTGCCCGTGACTATTTGAGCAACCCTTTGATAGCGCTCTAAAATATCGCTTCTTTGATGCTCCCTCGCGACCTCAATATTCTCTAGCATCACAAATGGCGCTAACCGAGCAGTAATCACGCTGTGTGGAGCCGATATCTTTCCGCCCAATGCAGACGCTAAACCATGCGCTGCACCTAGCTTGGCGTTGGTGATTGCCATACCACCAAGCATGGAAGCGAATGCCAGATCAGAGCGTGCTTGCGGTTCATCATAAACACACGCTTGCACCACGGAACCGCTGAGCTTACGCAACCCTTCTTCACAGATCATATCCGTCAATGGGTTTGGATCACCGCACACATAAGCCTCCATCAGGTGAGTGAACGCATCCATCGCGCCCCTGCCCGACAAATACAGGTTAGTACCATGAGTTAATGTCGGATCGACAATCGCGACATCAGCCAGCATATCTGGGCTTCGTAAGCTGATCTTCACTTGGTCTTGCCCTGATTTGAGTACCGCATTTTTAGTCACCTCTGCGCCGGTGCTCGCGGTTGTGGGAATAGCAATAAATGGCAGTGGTTTAGTTTTTAGAGGGACATTGCGCCCAACCACTTCAACGTAGTCATAGAGGTTACCTTGGTTAGGTAATACGGCAGCTAACGCTTTGCCCATGTCTATCGCACTGCCACCGCCCATAGCTACAACCATATCGGGCTTAAATCGTCGAGCGGATATCGCCGCTTCTTCGACCATTTTGATATTAGGCTCACCAGTAACTGCGATGTGTTGATAGCGCATGCTTTGAGCATCTAGATAATCGGTGACAATGGATGTGCGCTCTAATGTGCTACCTGTCACCAACAGTACGCTGTAACCGTATTGATTGAAGAGAGACAATGAAGCGGAAAGTGCTCCATCACCAAAGATGATCTTTGTAGATGTCATAAATTGAAACATGGTGCCTCCTGCGCCTATGACCAAACAAAACTGCGAACTCTTGGTTGTTGGAATGTTGCCTTTGTACCTTGTGCCCGTTTTAAAAAAGGCTCATTAAGAAAACGACTCTTGTTGTCAGCCCACACGTCTAAAGGTAATGCTTCGTGGGTTGTGTATGAACGATCTAACCTTTATCGTTTAATTTTCGTCAATCAGTCATAAGATGCCTCGTTCTAATCGCAATTTTTTTGACGCGGTGCAACTTGTCGCGCTAAAGATAGATAAAAGTCGGTTTCTTAGGGGTAATTCACACTCTACTTCTAAGGGTACTCAATCTAGATACCTATCAAAAACCAGCATGGATCCTTATTATGACGATTATTTGTTCTGATAGGAAAAACCTATTGTATTAAGAGGTAATTCCACCTTTATTTCCCTAGGGCATTAGGGCATAGTTGGATTCAAGAATTTTTGAGTCTTGTTCAATTAAGAATAGTTGACGTATTTTCGGTTAACGAGCCTCATCCCGTATTTAGGAGAAATGAAATGTTTGTAGTTATTTTTGGTCGCCCAGCTTGCCCATTCTGTGTTCGTGCAAAAGAGCACGCAGAAACTCTTAAAGCAAAACGTGATGACTTCAACTACCGTTATGTTGACATTCACGCTGAAGGCATCAGCAAAGCAGACCTAGAGAAGACTGTTGGTAAGCCAGTTGAAACTGTGCCACAAATCTTCATCGACCAAGACCACATCGGCGGCTGCACAGAATTTGAAGCATACGCAAAAGAAAACCTAGGTCTTTTCGACTAATCTAGATTTCAAACCTTGGGCTAAGCCCATAATCAGCTGAACATTTTTAGTGTCAGACTGTAAGATTTCTATTAAGCCCGCTTATTAAAGCGGGCTTTTTTTATAGCCAGTTTTCATGCGATATAAGAA
>NZ_MCYD01000707.1:0-4238 GCF_002876325.1 Vibrio sp. 10N.261.52.A1 | reverse complement strand
GGGGGAGTCCATATAAGACTATGGTCTCAAGTTACTTTTTCATACCTGATCTTGATGCAACTAAGTCATTTACGCTAACAAGGTTTTGTCCAAAACCTTCACAAGCTGAATTTTTATCCGTGGCACTTTCTAACTCGAAAAAGCCTATTTCAAGCTAGCCCTTTTACCTAGTCATAACTTATGTGTGCGGTTTTCCTACCAATTTAAATGTGTCTAACGGAATAACTGTCTCAAGGAAATATTGAGCAAGTATATACGTATAGTATTGATATCATGAGTCTCGCCACATGAATACTGGCCGGACAATAATGATGCGTATTGGTTGGTTTAATTGGATATCGCTCTATCGAACCCATTTAGGGAATTGTGTTTCAAGAGCTTGATTAAGTACTTATCTATATCTATATCTATATCTATATCATGTATCGATGAGCCAATACCTAAAGTCTTTACCTATAACAATGGCCAGCAATAGACTGCCAAAAGTGTCATTTAAATTGCTTGTCTTAACTAGGTGCTAAATTTGTCGGTCCCTGTCGCAGCCGTTATGAATATTGAGGATTCATTATGAAAGTAACTCTCGATCTAGATAAATTGTTAAGCGAAGGGGCAGTTACTCGGGAAGAGTACGAAAAATTCAGTGCCCTTGCTGCAAAATCTACGGGTTCCCTCGCGTTTAACATCCTAATTGGATTTGGGGTTACCGCTGTCAGTAGTGCGATACTTGCTCTGGTACCCGAACCAACAACCGCAATATTGATAGGAGCATTCATTATAATCGGTGGCCTTGTGATATTAAGTAGTGGCAGCGAACAATGGAATGTACTTGCTAACATTTGCATTTTGGCAGGCGCATTGATGAACGGAGGTGGAATCACGGTTGCGGGCGAAGGTAGTCTTTTATCAATGATAACTGTCACAACAATATTTACTGTAGCGAGTATATTTGCGAGGAGTGCTCTGCTTGCTGTTCTAGCAACATTAATGCTATCAGCTTGTATCGGCGCTAGAACAGGATATTTTCATGCGACTTACTTTGTTGGTATTCAAGAGCCTACCATCACAGTCATTCTTTTTAGCCTATTGTCGATAACCCTATATCAACTATCTAAAAGACTCCCAGCAGAATACGAAAGAATAGCCATTGCTTCATCGAGAACCGGCTTTTTTCTGATTAATTTGGGTTTTTGGGTTGGTTCTTTGTGGGGCGAGCGAAACGAAACAAGAGAAATAATTATTACCGATTCTACATTTGCCTTCGTTTGGGCTGTCGTATTAATTGCGGTTGCAGTTTGGGCTTGGAAAAGAAACCGCAGGTGGGTTCTAAATACCGTTTCAGTTTTCGGGGGGATTCATTTTTTCACACAATGGTTCGAGAACTTAGGTGCAACCCCTAGCACGTTACTTGTCGCTGGTTTACTTGCCCTTGGATTTGCATTGGGACTTCGAAGTATAAATCTAAAGATGAAAAATAATGAATAATCGGGTAGGCGGAGGTATCTAGCCTCTAGCCCCCATCACTCCCCAACACCGCCAAAAACGCATCTAAATACTGCTCTATCGTTAGATCCGCAGAAACCGGTGGAAGCTCTACGGTAATACACGGTAGGCTTCTTTCTTGGCACCAGGTGCCGAATGAGCCTGGGGTTTCGTAGTCCACGTCTTCAACGAGCGGTAGGTTGAACTGTTTGCCTAGCCAAGTGGCGAGTTCCGATTGGTTTGGGTCATCGACCATAGCGAGTGGTTCGTGGAAAGAGATGACGAATTTGGGCTTGCGCTGCTCAATGAGCTTGATGAGCGACTGTACTTCCGGTTCAAGTTGGTCGACTTGCCCAGTTTTTACCTTTACATCTCTGACTGGTGTGTGGGAACTCCAGCGATAGACGGTGCCGTCTTCTGTCCAGTTTTGCGTCGGGAATGCGCGGTTCAAATCGACTTGGTTAGCGTTGGCACGGGTACCTAACTGATTACCATCTGGGTTCATCGACAAGATCACATCGTGTCGTAAGTTGGCGGCTGGCAGGCTTCTTAGCGCACAAGATAAACCTGCGATAGACGCGGTTTCATCACCGTGTGTGCCTGCTATGATTAGGCCTCGAGATTCGCTTTCTACTTGCGCGGGGAAATAGAGCAAGGGTGCGCTTAGTACCGACTTTCCATATGGTAACGGCTTTATTGAAAATGCAGCTCTTTCCGTTCTTGGAATTAAACTCACCTTTATCTCCTGATTGATCAAGTACTATCAAGTATTAACGATTACAAAAACTACTTAGATAAACGAAAGCATTAAAACTCGTCAACAGTCGCATTGTTAATTTTATTACTTGCTTCAAAGATAGGCTAGGAGAGCAAAAACATATGGATTTTAAGAAATACTCAACGGCGTTACTCATTTCATCTCTATTGACCCCTTTTATCTCAGTGACTGCCGTTGCTGACACATTGCCAGCGGGAACTTCTCTGGCGAAAGAACAACACTTGGTGCGCGCGAATGATGCAGAAGCGGCGACTCTTGACCCTGCAAAGGCTGAAGGCCTTCCAGAAATGCACATTCTGCGTGACCTGTTTGAAGGTTTAGTGATTCAAGATCGTGATGGCAACATTACTCCAGGTGTGGCGGAATCTTGGGAAACCGAAGACAACAAGACGTTTGTATTCCACCTACGTAAAGACGCGCAATGGTCGAATGGCGATCTGGTGACGGCTGATGATTTCGTGTATGCGATAAGACGAGCGGTAGACCCTAAAACGGCATCGCCAAATGTGTGGTACTTAAAGCTCACCAAAATCAACAATATTGCTGATGTGGCAGAA
This sequence comes from Vibrio sp. 10N.261.52.A1, assembly GCF_002876325.1. Taxonomy (NCBI): domain Bacteria; kingdom Pseudomonadati; phylum Pseudomonadota; class Gammaproteobacteria; order Vibrionales; family Vibrionaceae; genus Vibrio; species Vibrio sp. 10N.261.52.A1. The sequence continues at coordinate 1,424 of NZ_MCYD01000707.1, read as the reverse complement.
GGTAAGAAGCCGATTGAAGAGCTAGGCGTGTCGGCTGTTGATAAACACACGGTGAAGTTCGAACTCGATAGTAAAGTGCCTTACTTTGTGGCGATGACGGGCCACACATCCATGATGCCAGTGCATAAGTCAGCCCTAGAAAGTAGCGACAAGCCGTGGAGCGATCCTAAGCAATTTGTCGGTAATGGTGCATTCGTACTAGACGAGTGGGTGGTGAATGAGCGCATTGAATTGAAGAAGAACCCGAAATACTGGGACAGTTCAAATACGTACCTAACCGAAGTGACATATATTCCGTTTGAGAATCAGAATGCCTCGATTAACCGTTATGCAGTGGGCGAGGTCGATATCACGTCTGATGTGCCTACTCATATGGCGCAACAGCTTAAAAGCAAATACAAAGATGCGTTTACCACAGTGCCTCTGCTGTGTACTTACTACTACGCATTCAATACTACGCGACCACCTTTTGATGATGCGCGAGTACGTAAAGCTGTCTCTTATTCTATGATGCGTGACGTTATCACGGATGGTGTTACTCAGGTGGGTAACCTACCTGCTTATACCTTTGCTCATGAGTACACGGCTGGCTTTGATGCGACACAACCTGAATACAGTACATGGACTCAGAAGGAACGAGATCAAAAAGCAAAAGAGTTACTGAAAGAAGCGGGCTACGATGCGTCTAATCCGTTGGATTTCAAATTGCTTTACAACACCAGTGAGTCGAACAAGTCGATTGCAGTGGCGATTGCATCAATGCTGAAAGGCAACTTAGGTGCACAAGTTGAGCTGGAAAACCAAGAGTGGAAGTCTTACTTGGTGTCACGTCGCCAAGGTGATTTCGACGTAATGCGAGCCTCTTGGTGTGGTGATTACAACGAAGCATCAACCTTCTTGAGCCTGTTGCGTTCAGGTTCTTCGGGTAACTTTGCTCGTTATAGCAATGACAAGTACGACGCAGCAATGGACAGCGCCTTAGCCGCAACCAGCGAACAAGACCGCCAAGGTTTCTATGACCAAGCAGAGCAGTTACTGGCAGAAGACATGCCGATCGCACCAATCTACTACTACATGCAGGCCCGTCTAGTGCGACCAAGTGTCGGTGGTTTTGCTAAGAACAATGTAGAAGGGCGTATCTACTCTAAAGATCTCTACATCAGAGAGTAATTGATCTTCTGACATATCAAAAAACCTGAAATAGAGAAAAGGGACGTTGATCATAAATATCTGATCAACGTCCCTTCGTCATTAATCTGTAACGGTAAGCGCAAAAAACTGAAACCTGATTGAAGTATTTTTCACTTTTATTTCAATCAGGTGAAGCCATGTTACCCCCTCTACGTGCCCTTGTTGCGTTCGAAGCTGTTGCCCGCCTCGGTTCTATTGGCGCTGCCGCGCGAGAGCTTTGTGTTACACAAGCT
>NZ_MCYD01000706.1:0-22647 GCF_002876325.1 Vibrio sp. 10N.261.52.A1 | reverse complement strand
CATTAAAAGGCTCTAGCAGAAATGCTAGAGCCTTTTTGCTTTCTGAATCTAATAATACTCTATTGGCAGAGCCGCGGATTCCCCTACTTACCAAAACTGTGCGTGTTGGGAGTTTATGCCTCAACCCTTGCCATATACTAAGCCTCAGCAGAAATGCTGAGGTTTTTTTTCGCGAAGCAAAGTTGGAATAACTACGCGTTCCCCTAGCTCGCCAGCTCAGTCTAATCTCTCCATTCCTGCCATATTTAAGTCTTTAGAGTGCGCGTCCCAGCAAAATGCTAGAGCCTTTATTATTCCTGTCATCTTTAGAAGTAACGCTAGAAGTACCAAGTGATCTCTATCTAGCAAATACTCATTTTGCTCTATAGTTCCGCTAGTTAATAACTAACGCTATTCTAGCGAGACATTGATTCCCGTTCTTTGTGTTTCCAGGTGAAAGGTGAAGCCTTTCGATTGAAGCTAATATAACTTGAGAGTGGGTTATTGGGGAGGCTAGTGAGTGTGCAGAACAATGAGGTATCTGTAGGACTTAACCTCCTGAAAGAGTTCCGGCCAAATTTAGTACTCCCCCTAAATTAAGGTTTTCGATTACTCCAATAATAGTGGTATCAAATATCTATATAAGCTTCTATGTTCTACACATACCTTTCAGCGATAGCTTCAGTGTGGGAATTGGTGAGTTTGACTTTCATTAGGTATAAAAAAGGCCACCTAAAGTAGGTGGCCTTGGTTAATCTATCTAGGTGTTAATCTAGCTCTTTCTCTGCTTGTTTTGCTTTCTCTATCATAGGAGTAATTGTCGAGCCTTGAACCAGAATCGAGAACACCACTACGGCATAGGTCATGACAAGGATTATCTCTTTAACATCTATCGCTTTGTCTTCAATTACCCAGATACCGGAAGGGATTGATAGAGCCATTGCTAGTGCTAAGCCGCCACGTAAGCCGCCCCAAGTTAGAATCTTAATCGACCATGGGTTGTAAGTTCTAAAGCGCTTAAATCCAATGTAGGACAAGAAAACACTTAGGTAGCGTGCACTCAATACTAGAGGAACTGCGAACGCCATTAAGATCCAGTCTTCTTGGTGGAATTTGAACAGCAGCATCGACATACCAATCAATAAGAACAATACGCCATTTAAGAACTCATCTATTAGTTCCCAGAAGTGGTCAAGGTGGTCTTCACTCTCTTTAGAGAAGCCGATAAAGCGAGTCCAGTTACCAATCATGATACCTGATACCACCATAGCTAATGGACCTGATACGTGGAGAACTTCAGCAAAAGCATAACCTGCAGTAGGGACACCAATGGTGAGTAGCAATTCCATTGAGTGGTCATCAGTATTACTGATTAGGTAGTGGAATATAAGACCTAATGCAAAACCATAAACGATACCGCCAATAGCCTCTTGGACAAATAGCATGGTCACGCTGCCAACTGTCGGTGCTTCTGTGCCAAACGCAATGGTGAATAGAGTGACGAAGATTACCAAGCCAAAACCATCGTTAAATAGCGACTCACCTTCAATCTGAGTCGAGATTCGTTTTGGGGCATCGAGTTTCTTTACAATGGCTAAAACAGCGATTGGATCGGTTGGTGAGATAAGAGAACCGAACAGTAAGCAGTAAATGAGATCGAATTGGATGCCGATGAACTGACAGAATCCATAAAGAACAAAACCAATAAAGAAGGTCGAGAATAGAGTCGCACCGAGTGCGAGTACTGTGATTTCCCATTTTTGGTCTTTAAGGTTTGGGAGTTTGATCCCTAAGCCGCCAGCAAATAGTAGGAAGCCTAATATCCCTTTAAGTAGGAAGTCTTCAAAATTAATACTGGCAACCGTTTCAGAAGCAATGTCGGCTAATTGAAACCAGTTGTTTTGGCCCGCAATGATAATTAAAAGAGACAGCATCATTGAGCCTGCTGTGATGGCGATGGTTGTTTGCATTTTACCAATTTTGCTATTAACAAAGGCAATGAGCATGGCTGCAGCAGACAAGAAGCATAAGGTGTAATAGACCGACATTGGGGTACCAACATGTAACAAAGTATGAATATGAATTTTCGTTGTCTCATGCTCAAATAGCAAACACTTTTTGTCAGGACTCGGTAATCAATTTCCTCTTTTAGACGTCTAGACTCCTTTTTAATGTGTGATAGGATGGAAGCATAATTAAAGGAATGAGGTTGTACCGTGGGAAGTAATGTAAGGCAAAAGATTGATGCTCTGTTGAAGCAACGAATTTTACTGATTGATGGTGGCATGGGCACCATGATTCAGGACTATAAATTGGAAGAGCAGGACTATCGTGGTGAACGCTTTGCGGATTGGCATAGTGACTTAAAGGGTAACAATGACCTTTTGGTACTTACGCAACCTAAGCTTATCAAAGATATTCATTCGCAATATTTGGAAGCTGGGGCAGACATCCTTGAAACCAATACTTTTAACGCTACAACCATTGCTATGGCCGACTACGATATGGAAAGCCTTAGTGAAGAAATTAACTTTGCAGCAGCCAAGTTAGCACGAGAAGCCGCTGACGAATGGACTGCAAAGACTCCTGAAAAACCTCGTTTCGTTGCCGGCGTCTTAGGCCCAACAAACCGTACTTGTTCTATCTCTCCAGATGTTAATGATCCGGGTTATCGTAATGTGAGCTTTGATGAGTTAGTCGAGGCCTACTCTGAATCGACTCGCGCGCTGATCAAAGGTGGCTCAGACCTTATTCTTATCGAAACCATCTTCGATACACTCAATGCTAAAGCGTGTGCTTTTGCAGTGGAATCTGTTTTCGAAGAAGTAGGCATCACTTTACCGGTCATGATCTCTGGCACCATTACTGATGCATCAGGTCGTACGCTTTCAGGGCAGACGACGGAAGCTTTCTATAACGCCCTTCGTCATGTTAAGCCTATCTCGTTTGGTTTGAACTGTGCATTAGGCCCTGATGAGCTGCGTGAGTATGTTGGCGAGATGTCTCGTATCTCAGAGAGTTATGTTTCTGCTCACCCTAACGCAGGCTTACCTAACGCATTTGGCGAGTATGACCTTTCACCTGAAGACATGGCAGAGCACGTTAAAGAATGGGCTGAAAGTGGCTTCTTGAACTTGATTGGTGGCTGTTGCGGTACTACGCCAGAACATATTCGTCAAATGGCAGAAGCGGTTGAAGGTGTAACTCCTCGCCAATTGCCGGACCTACCTGTGTCGTGTCGTTTATCCGGTTTAGAACCTCTGACCATTGCAAAAGAGTCTCTGTTTGTAAACGTGGGTGAGCGAACGAACGTGACCGGTTCTGCGCGCTTCAAACGCTTGATCAAAGAAGAGCTTTACGATGAGGCATTGAGTGTTGCTCGTGAGCAAGTCGAAAATGGTGCCCAGATCATCGATATCAATATGGATGAAGGAATGCTAGACGCTGAAGCGTGCATGGTTAAATTCCTTAACCTATGTGCCTCTGAGCCAGAGATTTCAAAAGTCCCAGTAATGGTCGATTCATCAAAATGGGAGGTTATTGAAGCCGGCCTGAAATGTATTCAGGGTAAAGGCATCGTTAACTCCATTTCTCTTAAAGAAGGTAAAGAGAAGTTCGTCGAGCAAGCGAAGTTGGTTCGCCGCTATGGTGCAGCCGTAATCGTGATGGCGTTCGATGAAGTCGGTCAGGCAGATACACGTGAACGTAAAGTCGAGATCTGTACCAATGCTTACAACATTCTTGTTGATGAGGTTGGCTTCCCACCTGAAGACATTATTTTTGACCCAAACATCTTCGCGGTTGCGACTGGTATTGAAGAGCATAACAACTATGCGGTTGATTTCATTGAAGCGGTAGGCGATATCAAGCGCGACCTACCTCATGCGATGATCTCGGGTGGTGTATCGAACGTGTCATTCTCATTCCGAGGTAATAACTACGTTCGTGAGGCAATCCACGCTGTATTCTTATACCACTGTTTTAAAAATGGTATGGATATGGGCATCGTAAACGCTGGTCAGCTGGAAATTTACGATAACGTGCCAGAAGATCTGCGTGATGCTGTTGAAGATGTTGTACTAAACCGTCGTGAAGACTCTACGGAACGCTTGCTGGATATGGCAACCGAGTATCTAGAGCGAGCGGTTGGTAAAGTTGAAGATAAATCAGCACTCGAGTGGCGCACTTGGCCTGTAGAGAAGCGTTTAGAGCACTCTTTGGTCAAAGGTATTACTGACTTCATCGTTGAAGATACTGAAGAAGCACGTGTCAATTCAGCTCGACCAATTGAGGTAATTGAAGGTCCGTTAATGGACGGCATGAACGTGGTCGGCGACTTGTTTGGTGCAGGCAAGATGTTCCTCCCTCAAGTTGTTAAATCGGCCCGTGTAATGAAGCAAGCTGTAGCCCACTTGGAGCCGTTTATTAATGCATCCAAAGAAGTTGGTGCGAGTAACGGTAAGATCCTTCTCGCGACAGTTAAGGGCGATGTTCATGATATTGGTAAGAACATTGTTGGCGTCGTTCTTCAATGTAATAACTATGACATCATCGACCTAGGCGTGATGGTTTCATGTGAAAAAATTCTCAAAGTCGCGAAAGAAGAAAACGTCGATATTATTGGTCTTTCTGGCCTGATTACTCCATCCCTTGATGAAATGGTGCATGTTGCCAAAGAAATGGAACGACAAGGCTTTAAGTTACCACTATTGATTGGTGGTGCTACGACATCCAAGGCGCATACTGCTGTTAAAATTGAACAGAATTACTCAGAACCAGTGGTCTACGTTAATAACGCTTCTCGTGCAGTTGGCGTATGTACCTCATTACTTTCTGAAGAGCTAAAACCTGCCTTCGTTGAGAAGTTGGACTTAGATTACGAGCGCGTTCGCGATCAGCATAATCGTAAGAAGCCTCGCACTAAGCCAGTGACACTCGAGCAAGCTCGCGCAAATAAAGTGGCGATTGATTGGGACGCATATACTCCGCCAGCACCAGCTAAACCGGGTGTGCATGTATTCAATGATTTTGATGTGGCAACACTGCGCAACTACATCGACTGGACACCATTCTTCATGACATGGTCATTAGTCGGTAAGTACCCAGCTATTCTTGACCATGAAGAAGTGGGCGAAGAGGCAAAACGTTTATTCAAAGATGCGAACGAGTTACTGGATCGTGTAGAGAAAGAGAAGCTACTTGAAGCCCGTGGTATGTGTGCGATGTTCCCTGCTAATAGTGTTGGTGATGACATTGAGGTGTATACCGATGAGTCTCGTACCGAGGTTCTCAAAGTTCTACATAACCTTCGCCAACAGACTGAGAAGCCTAAAGGCTTTAACTACTGTTTGTCAGATTACATTGCTCCAAAAGAAAGCGGTAAAGCGGACTGGATTGGTGGTTTTGCTGTGACAGGCGGTATTGGTGAGCGTGAGCTAGCGGATGAATACAAGGCCAATGGTGATGACTACAATGCCATCATGATTCAGGCTGTGGCTGATCGACTGGCTGAAGCGTTTGCTGAATACCTACACCAAGAGGTACGAAAGGACATTTGGGGTTACGCTCCAGATGAAGACTTATCTAACGATGATCTGATTCGAGAGAAATACCAAGGTATTCGTCCTGCTCCTGGTTATCCTGCTTGCCCTGAGCATACAGAGAAGGGCACGTTGTGGGAGTTGATGGATGTTGAGAGGACCATCGATATGTCACTGACGTCCAGCTATGCGATGTGGCCTGGTGCTTCAGTTTCTGGGATGTACTTCTCTCACCCTGATTCTCGATACTTTGCGATTGCTCAGATTCAACAGGATCAAGTAGACAGCTATGCTGACCGTAAGGGTTGGGATATGTTGGAAGCTGAGAAGTGGCTAGGTCCAAATATTAACTAGCTATTAAATCCACGAGTTACTTGTAAAAATAGAAAGGGTTGCTTAATTGCAACCCTTTTTGTATCTGTACTTTGAGCGTTGAACTCTTATTAATTCACTATCGCCTTATTCGAATAGCTCTTGATGCAGCTTTTGAATCGCCTGTTTAGAGACTGACTCATTGAGCAGGAAGCATAAGTTATGAGGGCTTGCTCCGTAACAAATCATGCGCAAGTTGAAATCCTCAAGGGTGCTGAATACTTGCTTAGCGTAGCCTTTGCTTTCACTCATGTTATTACCAATCAATGCCACTAAACACAGGTCATGTTCCACATCGACTGAACAAAGCTCCTCTAGCTCAAGACGAGCTGCCTCGGGTAACTCAGGTGCACCACCAGATGTATCAGTTTGATCTAGGGTGAGTGAAACACTGATCTCCGAGGTGGTGATAAGATCGACCGAGATCTTATGTTTAGCAAGGATCTCGAACACTTTCGCAAGAAAGCCGTAAGCATGGAACATATTAGCGCTACGAAGCGTAACCATGGTTTGGTTGCAGCGAAGGGCAAGGGCTCTGAATAGTGGAGAGCTTTCTACCTGTTGGCGAATCCAAGTTCCACCCAATTCCGGTGCTTTTGAAGAGCCGACAAATACCGGAATTTGGTGACGTAGTGCTGGCACGAGAGTCGATGGATGCAGGATCTTCGCTCCAAAGTTTGCCATCTCAGAGGCTTCACTGAAGCTGATTTCTGGGATTGGAGAAGCTTTAGGTGCGATGCGAGGATCTGTGGTGTAGATACCTGGAACATCTGTCCAAATCTCTAAGCCAATCGCTTGTACTGACTCTGCAATAAGCGCTGCTGAGTAATCACTACCGCCACGGCCTAAGGTTGTTGTATTGCCGTCATTGTCTGCACCAATAAAACCTTGTGTGACGACAACTTGTTGTTGGCACAGTGGAATCAGTTTCTCTTTAGCTAGCACTGAAATCTCTTCAAGCTGAGGTTCTGCTTTTCCGAAGTCATCATTGGTGCGCATCACTTCTCTGATATCGAAGCGAACCGCTGATGTACCGCGTTCGCGAAGGATTTGAGCAAGAAGGTGTGTCGACATCAACTCACCGCACGCGACTAAGTGATCGGTTAGCTTAGTGTTTGTTTGAAACGATGCAGCCTCGGCAGCGCTCGCAATGTCATCAAGAATGGAGTGAACTTCTTTTTCGACGCTGATTGGATCTGCAAGTTGATCAAGAATTGCATTGTGGATGTCCGTTAATTGGGTCATCACCTCTTGACGACGAGCTTTGTCTTGAACACCATTTGCCAGTTCGACAAGTAAATTGGTTACACCTGAACACGCAGAGCTTACGACTAACTTGGTATTTGAGTTGTTTTCAATAATGGCAGCACAACGGCTCATTGCTTCAAAGTTGGCAACACTTGTACCACCAAACTTAGCGACATTAAAAGAACCAGCTACATTAGATGCACTCACGATATATCTCCCACGACTTCCTAAATAAAATTACGGTTGGGTAATCCAACGTCCATTGTTTTCGAAGAGAGTTTTAGAGCAAAAAGAGAGGAATTATGTGAATAGTAACCTCAGAAGCTCTTCACCATATAGAAATGGTGACAGTTGCCGGGATTCAGCCCGCTCAACCGATAATAAAGGTCCTGCATCCTTTTATTATCTCGGCACTGCTCCCCCTAAATGCTTTGTATCGGAAATGCGGTTCCACAAAACACCTGCCTGGGCAGTGCTCCTCTTCTGCTAGATAGCCATTTCATTGAACGTGTTTGCGCTCACAATGTCAATTGGTAACTTGAGATAATTTAAAAATAATTTTAACAATTATGTGACAGTGGTTTGACCTCAAGACCTAAGGCTAATTGCTGACATGTTCGATTTGCTTTAGGGTGGAATATCAACACCATTAACGTAAGGGATTTACATGTCTAACTTAACAAATACTTCTACTATCGATAGTTTTTATCCACCACATCGAACGTTAATGGGGCCTGGGCCTTCTGATATCTCACCTCAAGTACTGCAAGCTTTGAGTCGTCCAACCATAGGTCATCTAGACCCGCTGTTTATTGCAATGATGGATGAGGTTAAACAGCTTCTTAAGTATGCATTTCAGACAGATAATGAGTTTACGATTGCTGTATCAGCGCCGGGCAGCGCCGGTATGGAAACTTGTTTTGTTAACTTGATTGAACCCGGTGAAAAGGTCATCGTCTGTCGAAATGGCGTGTTTGGTGAACGTATGCGAGAAAACGTGGTGCGCTGCGGTGGCGAGGCAATTCTTGTTGATGACGAATGGGGTAAGCCTGTATCTGTCGAAAAGGTACAACAAGCATTATCAGAAAACCCAGATGCTGTCGCGGTTGCGTTTGTGCATGCTGAGACCTCTACTGGTGCGCTATCGGATGCTCAAGCTATCTCTGCGGTTGCCCGACAGTTCGATGCATTGACGATTGTTGATGCTGTGACCTCACTGGGTGGTGTACCACTGTTAGTGGACGAATGGCAGCTCGATGCGGTTTATTCTGGTAGTCAGAAGTGCTTATCTTGTGTTCCCGGTTTATCACCTGTGACTTTCTCTCAGCGTGCCGTTGATAAAATGAAAGCGCGTCAGTCACCGGTACAAAGCTGGTTCTTGGATCAGAGCCTAGTATTAGGTTACTGGAGCGGCGAAGGTAAGCGTAGTTATCACCATACTGCACCAGTCAATAGTCTTTACGCGCTGCATGAGTCTCTCGTGCTATTGAAAAATGAAGGCTTGGATAATGCTTGGTCTCGCCATCACGCAATGCATCAAGAGTTGAAAGAGGGCGTGGAAGCATTAGGACTGAAATTTGTTGTTGAGGAGGAGAGCCGTTTACCACAACTTAATGCTCTTTACTTCCCTGAAGGAATCGATGAAGCGAAAGTCAGATCGCAGCTTTTAGAAGAGTATAACCTTGAGATTGGTGCTGGGCTTGGCTCTTTGGCTGGTAAGGCATGGCGTATTGGCTTGATGGGCTACGGTGCTCGCAAAGAGAATGTCGCGTTGTGTCTTAAAGCGCTGCAAGACGTACTTAAATAGTCAAATCAGATTAGTTTTAAAGAAAAGCGCACGAGGATCGTGCGCTTTTTTGTATTTGCTCTAAAGGTGAGATGCGAAAGTCATATCTCGCTAGTGCCTAATTACTCTGCCGATGAGACGTTGTTTTCTGCTTGGGATACTTTCTTGTACTGAACCTGTGAAAAGTCTCTGTCTGGAAACAGAAACTTTGCTTCGCTACGGATTTGTTCCGCTTTGCTTTCTTCCCCTAACCCCTGGTAAGCAAGGATCAGGTTACTGTAGAACGCAGGTCTTGGTTTACTCTTTATGATCTCGAGTGACCAATCAATATAAGGCTGAATAAGGCTAGGATCGCCTCTATATAGACCAATGTTTAGATAGGTGCTGTATATATCCCAATCGTAGCGATCTTTCCAAACCACAGGGTTGGTGACTTGTTTGAGAATATCTGGGTTTTTAGGTTTAGATAGCTCAAATTTGGTCAGTACATAGTTGGTATGCAGTGCGCTCAACATGTAAACACTCACCACAATTGGTAGCACTAAGCTGGTCACTCTAAATAGTGTTTTACTGATGATGCTGAACGGCTGTTGATAGTGACGCGAAGCGCGCTGGTCGACCCAATAAATCAATATGATAAAGGTTATCCAGTGTATCGCTGAGTGATAGAACGGGTACTCTAGCTGAGAGTGTAAAAGTATCGGTATGAATAGCGCCAGTAAAGCTAAGCGTGTTCCTTTCGCTGAGCTCGAGATACGCGACAATACTAATACTGCGGCAATCAATATTCCTATGATAGGTACAATACCGCCCTCAACTCCCCAGAATAGAAACTCATTGTGAGGGTGATCCATTGCCGGAAGCCCCGGATGATAGTTTGAATTGAGTTGGTGCTGACGAGCGGTATACAGAGTGTACTCTGATTCAAATTTTCCGTAGCCGTAACCAGTAAATGGTTTCTCTACCAGCATGTCTAATGTTTGCGGGAAGGTGTAAGCGCGAGGACTTTCTAAATTGGTCCTTTTACTTGCTAGGCTATCTGTCGCGCTAAGGCTGATTACTGAAAATGCAACTACGATACCGACAGCAACGGATGTACACCATCCGTAGAAGCGTTTCTTGGTCGAGAATCTGTATAAGTAGGGCAGAATACACACAAATCCAATGAGTGCCGCTAACCAACCTGTGCGTGATGCAATGATGATCAGCAGTGGTACGGTTAATGTTGGTGTTAGGTAGAGTAAAAACGATTCGCTAATCTTGTGGTTGTACTTAGCGGGCTGCCTCGCTAATAGGTAAGCCGAGAGGACAAAACCAGTCGCTAAAAAACTGGCCATCACATTAGGCTGTTGGAAGATTCCATAAGGACGATTAGTTTCAGTGTTGTAACCAAATAGGTTACCTGGCTCCAATACAAAATATTGTACATAACCAAAAAGCGCTTGTATGACGACAGCGAGTACGATGAACCAAAGCATGCGCTGTTTATGTTTATTACTGAATTTGAACTGCTGAAGTACTACAAATAAAGCAAAGCCAGCCCATAACCCAAGTAATCGACTGGATGCTCCTTGCGGTGAAGCATTGCTGTATAGAATAGGCAATGTGAGTATCACACAGCTGATCAGTAAGCCTACGGTTAACTTGGAATACTTAAGCTCTCGATTGGTTGCTAGCTGGTAAAATCCAATCGCTAGAGTGAAGCTTAGAGCCAGCCAAGTCGTCGGATTAAAGGATAGAGCAAGGCCCGAACCACCTGGGTTAGGCATGAAAAAATGCATGGCGAGTAAGAACACAACAGCTAATGAAGCAAGGAATGCTTTGTTGAGAGGTAGCTGAGTGATCTGATGCTCTAGCTGGGTTCCGCTAGTGTGTATTGTTGCCATAAATCCCTAACCTTATAAAAACGGAGCTTGTTCCTTTTGAAACAAGCTCCGTTACTTTAACATTTTTCTGTCCACCCACAGGACGCTATTTTACACCTAGTTCAAATTTAACATAGGCTTAAGGAAGCGTGCTGTATGTGAACCTTCGACTAGTGCCACATCTTCTGGTGTGCCTTCTGCAACGATTTCACCACCACCTTGACCACCCTCAGGGCCGAGATCGAGTATCCAGTCTGCGGTTTTAACGACATCCAAGTTGTGTTCAATCACCACAACGGTATTACCGTGATCACGTAGGCGATGTAATACGGTTAATAGCTGTTGGATATCGTGGAAGTGAAGGCCTGTTGTTGGCTCATCCAGAATGTATAACGTTTTCCCTGTATCTCGTTTAGACAGCTCACGCGCTAATTTAACACGTTGAGCCTCACCACCAGATAGGGTAGTTGCGGCTTGCCCCAAACGAATATAAGAAAGGCCGACATCGATGAGAGTTTGCAGTTTGCGAGCGATCACTGGAACCGGATTAAAGAACTCACGTGCGTCTTCTACGGTCATTTCCAGTACTTCGTCGATGGTTTTACCCTTGTAGCGAACTTCTAGTGTTTCACGATTGTAGCGTTTGCCCTTACACACATCACAAGGTACATAAACGTCCGGTAAGAAGTGCATTTCGACCTTGATAACACCGTCGCCCTGGCAGGCTTCACAACGTCCGCCACGCACGTTAAAGCTGAAGCGTCCCGGTTTGTAACCGCGCGAACGAGACTCCTGTGTCCCCGCAAATAACTCACGAATAGGCGTGAAGATCCCTGTATAGGTTGCAGGATTTGATCTTGGTGTTCTACCGATAGGGCTTTGGTCAATGTCGATGACCTTATCGAAATGCTCTAAGCCTTTAATTTTCTTATGTGGTGCCGGTACTGCTGTCGTTGCACCGTTGAGTTGGGTGTGAGCAATCTTAAAGAAAGTATCATTAATCAGCGTTGACTTACCTGACCCTGATACACCTGTAATACAACTGAATAGACCAACAGGGATAGTCGCTGTGACATTTTTCAGGTTATTACCGGTAGCCCCAATGATCTCGACGACTTTTTTCTTGTCGATCGGTGTTCGTTGTTTTGGTACTTCAATCTCCTTTACGCCACTCAGGTATTGACCAGTCAACGAATTTGGATTGTCGATGATATCTTGCATAGTACCTTCTGCGACGACGTGACCACCGTGAACACCAGCGCCTGGGCCGATATCGATCACATGGTCCGCACAGCGAATAGCGTCTTCATCATGCTCAACGACAAGCACTGTGTTGCCTAAATCTCTCAGGTGAACCAAGGTTTGCAGCAGTCGTTCATTATCACGCTGGTGGAGGCCAATCGATGGTTCATCCAAGACATACATAACTCCCACTAAGCCTGCACCTATCTGACTTGCGAGACGAATTCGTTGCGCTTCACCACCAGATAGGGTTTCAGCACTGCGTGACAGGTTGAGGTAGTTCAAACCGACATTAACCAAGAAGTGCAGGCGATCATTGATCTCTTTCATCACCTTATCGGCGATTTGTCCGCGCTGACCGTCTAACTTCAATTCTTGGAAAAATTGCAGTGCGTCAGCAATGCTCAGTTCAACGATTTCAGGCAGTGTTGTATCGCCAATGAAGACATTACGAGCTTCTAATCTCAAGCGTGTACCATCGCAGCTAGAGCATGATTTCGTTGAGATGTATTTAGCAAGGTCTTCACGGACTGCGTTTGATTCCGTATCACGGTAACGGCGCTCTAGCGTATTCAAAATGCCTTCAAATGGGTGACGTTTGACTCGAATATCACCACGATCATTGATGTATTTGAATTCAACTTCAGTACGACCTGAACCTTTAAGAATAATCTCTTGAGTCTTCTTTGGGAGAGAATTAAAGGGTGCAAACAGATCGAAACCATAGTGCTCAGAGAGCGATGTTAGCATCTGGAAATAGTAGTAGTTCTTTTGATCCCAGCCCTTAATGGCTCCGTCTGCGATGCTTAAACTTTCATCCAAGATCACTCTGCTTGGGTCAAAGTACTGTTGAACTCCAAGGCCATCACACGTGCCACATGCACCTGCTGGGTTGTTGAATGAAAATAGGCGAGGTTCAAGCTCTTGCATGCTGTAACCACACTTAGGGCAAGCGAAGTTAGCAGAGAATACGATCTCTTCTTGGTCTGTTTCATCCATCCAACCGACAACAGCAATACCACCGGAGAGCTCTAATGTGGTCTCGAAAGATTCGGCTAAGCGTTGTTGAAGATCAGGGCGTACCTTAAATCGGTCAACCACTACTTCTATCGTGTGTTTCTTGTGCAGTTCTAGTGCTGGTGGATCGGATAGGTCGCATGTCTCACCATCAATACGCGCGCGGATAAAGCCCTGAGCCGCTAAGTTTTCCAGTGTTTTTACATGCTCACCTTTACGCTCTTTAACGATTGGTGCTAACAGCATCATCTTTGATCCAACAGGTAGTTCAAGTACCTTATCCACCATTTGGCTGATGGTTTGTGCGGCAAGTGGTGTGTTGTGTTCTGGACAGCGAGGTTCCCCGACTCGTGCGTAAAGAAGCCTCAGGTAATCATAAACTTCTGTAATCGTACCGACCGTTGAGCGAGGGTTGTGAGACGTCGATTTCTGTTCTATCGAGATAGCGGGAGATAAGCCTTCGATGTGGTCGACATCAGGCTTTTCCATAAGGGATAGAAATTGACGAGCATAGGCAGACAAAGACTCAACATAACGGCGTTGCCCTTCTGCGTAGAGGGTATCAAACGCAAGTGATGACTTACCTGAACCAGAAAGACCTGTGATAACAATCAGCTTATCACGAGGGATGGTAAGGTTTACGTCTTTGAGGTTATGCGTACGAGCGCCTCTAATTTCTATTTTATCCATCTCAACAGACCATGTAATTTTTAGTGGCTAAAGTATTACATAGAGTGAGATTTGTGCAAAGTTTTACTGGATAAAAAAACAGTAATTAAAAAGGGCGACTCCAAGAGCCGCCCATTACATTGTGTGAATTGTTACTTACCAGTCAGCAGTTATGCTTCTTTCTGTGTTGCGTGTTTGCCTAACTCAACTTGCTGCTGGTCTTTCTTGTATAGGTTTTCAAAGCAGTAGTTTGTTGCTTCGATGTAGCCTTCTACGCTACCGCAGTCAAAACGCTGGCCTTTAAATTTGTATGCCAATACACAACCTGCTTTTGCTTGTTTAAGCAGTGCATCGGTGATTTGGATCTCACCACCTTTACCTGGTTCCGTTTGCTCGATCAGTTCGAAGATATCCGGAGTCAGAATATAACGGCCAATGATCGCTAGGTTGCTTGGTGCTGTGCCTTGCTCTGGCTTTTCCACCATGTCATCAACACGGAACAGGTCGTCTTTGATCATTTCACCTGAGATAACACCGTACTTATGTGTCTCTTCTTCAGGAACTTCTTGAACAGCTACGATAGAACAGCGGAACTGTTTGTATAGCGCAACCATTTGTGCCAACACGCCTTGTTGTTCATTTACACATAGGTCATCGGCAAGTACCACTGCGAATGGTTCGTCACCCACAAGCTCACGACCAGTCAGGATTGCGTGACCTAAGCCTTTCATTTCGCGTTGACGAATATAGGTAAAGTTTGCAGCTTCAATCGTTTCACGGATATTAACCAGCAGGTCTTCTTTATTTGTGCCACTGATTTGATGTTCAAGCTCGTAGTTCTTGTCGAAGTGATCCATGATTGAGTGCTTACCACGACCCGTTACGATACACATTCCGTCCATACCGGCTTCGATTGCTTCTTCAACGCCGTATTCAATCAGTGGTTTGTTTACTACTGGCATCATTTCTTTCGGCATTGATTTGGTTGCTGGTAAGAAGCGTGTACCGTAGCCTGCTGCCGGGAAAAGGCACTTTTTGATCATCGTAAGACCCTTTATCTATAATAATTATTGATTCAACCTGAGTGGTTGATATTTCTGAGGGCAACTCTAGCACAAATTTTGTCGAAAATTCAGCAACAATCCGTATGGCTAACCAGAGCTTCCCTCAAAATTATCGTCACTTTAAGAAGCAGATCAATTATGCAAGCAGGTTCTGGTTGGCCCATGCTATCGCTTGGACTCTATTTTTTACCGCCAATTTGCGGAATATTTGATAGAGGTGAGACTTCACCGTGAACTCGCTGATAAAAAGATCATCGGCTATTTGTGTGTTCGATGAGCCTGATTGGAGGCAACGAATGACCTGAATCTCGCGAATAGTGAGATCAACATTGGTAGGCGTTGTGTTGGTATTGACCATATTACGGTAGTAGAACAGCAGTTGGTTGGTGACCTTTCTTGGCAGCCAGTTATCGCCATCGATTACCTCTTGTAAACCATGAGCAATCTTGTCTTTTTTATCGGTGTTATAAAACAGTCCTTTTAATACACCATAAGTCAAAAGCTCTGAGGTCGGCAGTTGCTGTGGGACATTAAACAAAATGATCTCATTATTCTTCCACATTACTGTCAAATTAGGGCAGATAGCCAATAGCTTTGGTACTTCTTTATAGTCGACAAGAAGAATACGATTACTCTGCTTTCTATCAACTAACATTAGGTCGTCTGGCGTCATCTTATACAAGATGATAGATAGGTGTTTTTCTATCTCTTTTACATGTATGTAAGTATCACTTGGGTCGATGCACATAAAGTGTAAAGTGCGAGCGTATCGAGACTTTCTCATTGAAACGTCCTGTTTAAGAGGGATGGGTATTCACGTTGTCATGCCGACTTTGGTTTCTCTAGCATCATCGTTGTGACTTGCGTTGAATATCAATTCCCAAAGTAAATGAGTGGTTTGTAAGTGGAGAAAAAAGCAACATCGCTCTGAATATCATGATTTGTTACGTTTTTATTCTTTGTCGTGAGGAGAGAATAGGAATGCGATTTATCACAGCAGAAAAGCATGCTATTCTTGTGCGCTAAAAATTTTCTGAGACTATGAATTTAGACGGAGCAAATCATGGCTAGCCGTGGAGTTAACAAAGTTATATTAGTGGGTAACCTAGGTAATGACCCAGAAATTCGTTACATGCCAAATGGCGGCGCAGTAGCGAACATTACCATTGCAACGTCAGAGTCATGGCGTGATAAAGCAACTGGCGAACAGCGTGAAAAAACAGAATGGCACCGCGTTGCTCTGTTTGGCAAGCTAGCTGAAGTTGCTGGTGAGTACCTACGCAAAGGTTCTCAAGTTTACATTGAAGGTCAACTTCAAACTCGTAAATCGCTTCCATACCAAGATCTTCAAACGCAACAACACGTGCTTTCTTGATTGCTTTTGCTACTAGGTAAGCAGCGCCACCTACAGCCATCAAGTAAACCGCTTTATGCTCTTTGATTGATTCAACCGTAGCAGGACCACGTTCCGCTTTACCGATCATGCCCATGATGCCCGTTTCGTTTAGCATCATGTCTGTGAACTTATCCATACGTGTCGACGTTGTTGGGCCCGCAGGACCTACCGCTTCGTCGCCTACTGCATCCACAGGACCAACGTAGTAGATGAACTTGCCTTTAAAGTCTACGCCTTCAGGTAGACCTTCACCGCTTTCAAGCATGCCTTGAATACGCTTATGCGCTGCATCACGGCCCGTTAGGATTTTGCCTGATAGAAGAACCGTTTCACCCGTCTTCCACTCTTGAACGTCTTCTTTAGTCACTTCATCAAGGTTCACACGGCGTGTGTTTGCGCCCGCTTCCCAAGTGATGTCTGGCCACTCTTCTAGTTTAGGTGGCGTAAGCTCTGCTGGGCCGCTGCCATCTAATGTGAAGTGCACGTGACGCGTTGCTGCACAGTTAGGGATTAAACATACTGGCTTAGACGCTGCGTGTGTTGGTGCAGTTTTGATCTTCACATCAACAACGGTAGTTAGACCACCCAAGCCTTGTGCACCAATGCCAAGTTTGTTTACGCGGTTGAAGATGTCTAGACGAAGCTCTTCTTCTGCGTTCTCAGGACCTTTCTCGATAAGCTCTTGGATATCGATGTGCTCCATCAGAGACTCTTTCGCAAGTACCGCGGCTTTCTCAGCGGTACCGCCGATGCCTATGCCAAGCATACCCGGTGGACACCAACCTGCGCCCATCGTTGGTAGCGTCTTCTCTACCCATTCTGCAATATCATCAGAAGGGTTTAGCATAACCATTTTAGTTTTGTTCTCTGAACCGCCGCCTTTCGCCGCGATTTGAATTTCAACTTTGTTGCCCGGAACCATATTAATGTGGACAACCGCAGGTGTGTTGTCTTTAGTATTAATACGCTTACCTGCAGGGTCCATTAGGACAGATGCACGCAGTGGGTTATCTGGGTTGTTGTAAGCTTGACGAACGCCTTCATCAACCATTTGTTGTACTGTTAGATCCGTTTCCCACTTCACATCCATACCGATGTTCACGAAACAAGTAACGATACCAGTATCCTGACAGATAGGACGGTGACCTTCCGCAGACATACGTGAGTTAATCAGAATCTGAGCGATCGCATCTTTAGCTGCTTGGCTCTCTTCTTTCTCGTACGCTTTTTCTAGGGCTTGGACAAAGTCTAAAGGGTGATAATAAGAAATGTACTGAAGTGCGTCAGCGACACTGCTGATCACATCTTGCTTACGAATAACCGTCATTGCATGCCTCTTTATTGTTCTAGTTCCATGTGGGTTCACTATTTAACGAATAACGCTAAATGAGATCAGTAGGTTTAGCTTTTTATAATGTTGAGCTGTATTTAGTTGCTTTAGCAATCGCTTGCATAGCTTTAAACTAAACCACTTGGATTACACCGTTCTAATCAAGAACCCATTTTATTTTCAATTTATGATACTCTTGCTTCCTCTCACAAGCCATGCAGTGATCGAACTCTTTGTCACAAATTAAACAAATGAATAACAACGAATTTCGCGCTATCCAAATCAAGCCGCTTGAATATCAATCAACTTTAGCTAAACAGCTGTTTTCTCATATCGAAAACCTGCCGTGGGCAATGCTATTACGCTCCGCTTCAGAAAGCCACGTTGATAGTCGATACGACATTTTAGTTGCTCAACCCATCGCCACCTTCGAAACAATCGGTGCAAAAACCACCATTAATGTTAAAGAGACGTGCGAGGTTTCAGATTCCGATCCTTTTGAGCTACTCGACCAATATCAACAACAGTTGTTACCTGCTACTAATGGGCATTCAGACTTACCATTCGTAGGCGGCGCGTTAGGTTACTTTAGCTACGATTTAGGCCGCCGAGTGGAAATACTTCCGGCTACCTCAACACGTGATATTGATGCACCCGATATGGCGGTGGGTCTGTATGAATGGGCAATTGTGGTTGACCACAAGTTGAAAACAGCCTGTGTGGTTGGACAAAACATCGAAGCTCACTGGGATTGGTTATCTCAACAACAAGCTCAACCTAGCGTTGAAGAATTTAGCCTAACGACACAGTGGCAATCGAACATGAGCGAGCAGAGCTACGCAGATAAGTTCGATAGCGTTCAAGAATATCTGTTGTCTGGTGACTGTTACCAAATCAACTTGGCTCAGCGCTTCAATGCCAAATACCAAGGTAGCGAATGGTTGGCCTACGAAAAACTTGAGCAGTACAACTCAGCTCCGTTTTCTGGTTTCATCCGTTTGGCGAACAGTGCCATTATTAGTGTCTCACCAGAACGCTTCCTAGAGCTAAAAGATAACGTTATTGAAACGAAACCGATCAAAGGTACTCGCCCCCGTTCTGATGACCATGTGATCGATGACTCAAATGCACAAGACCTAGCGAGCGCGGATAAAGACCAGGCTGAAAACCTGATGATTGTCGACCTGCTTCGTAATGATATCGGTCGAGTGGCAAAGCCAGGAACGGTTCATGTCCCTAAATTGTTCGATATTGAAAGCTTCCCTGCTGTGCATCACTTAGTGAGTACAATAAGGGCCGACCTTGATTATCAATACTCAGCGACAGATCTACTGAGGGCTTGCTTCCCCGGTGGTTCTATTACTGGTGCTCCTAAAGTTCGTGCAATGCAGATCATCGAAGAACTGGAGCCACATAGACGATCTGCTTATTGTGGAAGCATTGGCTATATTAGCCGAAACGGCAGAATGGACACCAGCATTACCATCCGAACTTTAGTGGCGGAGAACAATACGCTTTACGCTTGGGCTGGCGGTGGTGTGGTATTCGATAGTGATTGTGCTTCTGAATACCAAGAAACGCTGGATAAACTTAGTCGAATCCTCCCTGTACTGGAAGAGTGCTAAGTGAACGCTATTTGCTAACTGCGTAGTACGAGTTCGAAGCCAAACGAAAAGTATAAAAAAGCCGAAGTCATCGCGATGATCACTTCGGCTTTTTCTTTCTAAACTTTTTTGCTATCGCTAGTATGCAGTCATCAACTATGACGTAGTGATAGGTCCAACACCCCACTTCTTAAGCATTTCTTTCAAGTCATTAGCCGTATATGGCTTACTGAGGATGTCGTTCATCCCACATTGAATGCAACGCTCGCGCTCCTCCAACGTAGTCCCTGCTGTCAGGGCGACAATAGACTTAGAATAACCTTTCTCTCTGAGTGTCTCAGTTGCTTCAAAGCCATCCATAAGTGGCATCCGGCAATCCATAAATACAATGTCATATTCTGTGTCTGACGCTAGCTCTACCCCTTCAACGCCATTGCTGGCAATCGCAGGCTCTATCTCATGTTTACGTAGCATCTGCTGAATGATGATCTGGTTCATCTTAATATCATCGACCACCAGCACTTTCAGCAATGAAAGTTCAACTTCAGATTCAAACCCTTTGGAAATCGTATCGCTACCATCAGGAACATCGACAACTTGGAGGGGGACTGAGATGGTAAATGTCGTCCCTGAACCAACAATGCTGGTTACACCTATATCGCCATCCATCAAGCCGACGAGCTTACGGCAAATCGCTAAGCCTAGCCCAGTACCTTCATAATTACGACTACTTGAGTTATCCGCTTGAGTAAAAGGTTCAAACAGCGTTTTATAAGCGGACTCAGCAATACCGACTCCAGTATCTTCTACAGAGAAAACGAAGTGCTGGTCACGCCATTCGATATCAACGTTTACATGCCCTTCCTCGGTAAACTTAATCGCATTACCAATTAAGTTTACAAATAACTGAGTGATTCGCTCTAAATCGCCTTTGAAGTGAGATGGAACATTTGGTGCCACGCTGATATTAAATTCAAGCTGCTTCTCTTTTGCTCGATTTGTAAAGATGCTTTCAATGGTGTTTCTTAAATCAAGCAGTGCAAACTTCTTTGGAATCAGCTCCAACATACCGGCATTGATTTTGCTGTAGTCCAATAAGTCATTGATGATGGTCCTTAAAAACTCACCTGATTGACTTAGGTTATTCACAATTTCACGTTGGGAACTGTTGAGCTCGGTATCACTGATTAATTCAGCACTTCCCAATAAACCGTTGAGCGGCGTTCTTAGCTCATGGTTAATCATCGCCACAAAATCGCGCGTCGCTCGTTCAGATTCCTCTGCTCGCTTACGAGACTCAATATTTCGATTGATAGCTAATTGGTGAGTAATGGCACTGCAGATAAGATCTGTAACCAATAAGAGTTGGCTCTCGATAAAATCGACATCTTGTTCAGATAGGTTGACCTTTACGATCAATGCTCCGACGATAACCTTCTCAACTTCAAGCGGTACAGTGAGTAGATCACCTTCCCATTGTGTTTCTCCGATTTTTGGGTCGAAATCACCAACCGATGCATCACCATAATCGTAGGTTTGAAGTTGTGGAAGCAGCTTCGATGGCAATATTAAGCGGCTAGCTTCAATAAGGTAACTGTTTGTCACGTTTGTGGTCAGTTGAGACAGCATCACATCATCTAAGTCGCTTCGAAGAAACGCGCGACCAAAATCTATCAATAGATTATCAATTTGCTCTTGAAACTCGATACGACGAATGTTCGCGTTGGAACGTTTTTCCAACTGCCGCAGGGCAAGCTCCAGCTGTTGGTTGGCTTCGAACAATTCAAGACTTTTTTGCTCCAACAGAGCTTCAGCCACTTTGCGGGCGGCTATTTGGCGCTTTAGTTTGCTCTCTAGCGCGGTTACCAAACTCATATTACTTTTCTACTTTGAGATTAAACCTAACCACACTTTGGTCATCATTTTGAGGTGTCATGTCCACTGCAATCGATTCGCCATGGTACTCGGCACATCCCTCGATTAGCCCTAAACAAACATGAGACATGCATCGTGCGCTTTTATAATCGAAAACAAGCTGGGCTTCTGTTGTCGTGATAAAGCTAAACTCCGGTGGCTCAGCGTCTGGGTAGAGCTTTTTCACTTCAACGTGAATGTAACGCTCAACGTGCTGGATAAATTGGAACGTCGTATTGCTGTGTTTGAGACTCGCTTTATTAGGAATTGAAGCCAATAGATTCTTAAACACCGATTGGCCAAACACTCGTTGCAAGCTGGCGGCGTCAATATCCGTTTTTTTACTTAGGTTAATGATGAGCTTCACTAGATCTTTATGGTCATAACTACCAACCGATGTGTAGATCCCCTCATCTTCCGACATTTCTAGCACTTCTTCCAAAAGCTCTAAACCGAACTTATCTTCAACAAGCTCTAAAAATTCGGTGAATATGATTCCTTTCATCTCATACCTTTTGATCTATTTCTTTTTAGAATGAGCCACTAAGTTGTTGTTATCAAATTCTTGATCAAAAAAAGTACGTTTTCTTGGTTAATTTTATGACCTCGCCCAAGTTGACTCTCCCATATGCTCATATTGAATATAGCAAAAACCGAGAAACAGTAAGTAGCCAAAGCAATCACAGGCAGTTCTAAAGGTTAACAGCTCCGATGATGGTTAGGTTGGCGTTCCACTGTCGGTTGTGCCTATACTTAAAGGCATAATAATCAATATATTGGCATGTTATGAACCGAGATAATTTCCTTCAGCAGTTTCAGCTTAACCCTCCTGCTGGTTATCACCCTGAATCAGTAGAGCGCGTTTCTCATATTAGTGATGATGAATTGCGCAAAGCGGCCGTTGTGGTCGGTTTAGTTGAAAGGGAAGATGGTTTACATGTCATTTTTACTAAAAGAGCGGCTCATTTAAAACATCACCCGGGGCAAGTTAGCTTTCCTGGCGGTAAACATGAGCTTTCCGACCCATCTATGCAATTTACTGCACTTAGAGAGCTTCATGAAGAGGTAGGAATTCGATCGGATCAGGTTAAAATTGTTGGGCAATTACCCACCTTGAGTACTATTAGTAAATTTTCTGTTACGCCGATTGTCGCATTAGTCGATCCTGACTATAAACCCATCATTGATGAGAACGAGGTTGCGTCCATTTTTGAAGTCCCAGCTACCTATGTTTTAGACCAAGCGAAGCTGCATAGCCACACCGTAAACTTTAAGCAAATCAAACATCGTGTTTTCGCGATGCCCTTCGAAGAGCACCTTATATGGGGCGTCACGGCACAAATCATCCAATCATTGCAGCAGCATGTAGTGCAACAAATTACATAGCAACTACGTTTTGTTTAATCTCTGTTAACAAACGCTAGCCTTTCTATGGAACAGATTTATTAATGCAATTTTACGCAAACGTTTACTTGGTATAAATCTGTACAGCCACCCCTTTCGGATAAAAAAAACTAATGCCAGACATGAACATAAATCACATGTAGCACGGCATTTTCGTGATCAAAAATCCGTTTTTCGCATATCATGTGACACGCCGTTTCATTACATGATTTAGATC
>NZ_MCYD01000705.1:0-8148 GCF_002876325.1 Vibrio sp. 10N.261.52.A1 | reverse complement strand
TCGTATCTCATTGAAACGACTAATTGTTCAGGAAATCAATGGGATAGAGCCGGAATTGCCTGTAATAACCCTAATTCCTGAGCTGGAACAAATCTTGCATCAAACCATGCAGGCATCCGGCGGAGAATCTGCTGGTATTGAACCTGGTTTAGCGGAACGTTTACAGACCTCTCTTAGCCAAGCGACTCAAGAGCAAGAGCTGAAAGGGGAGCCTGCAGTGTTACTGACTTCAGGCGTGTTGCGTTCGACTCTAGCTAAATTCGTGAAGAACACGATCCCAAGCTTAAGAGTACTGTCATACCAAGAAATACCGGATGAAAAGCAGATACGTATAGTACAAGCTGTTGGTAATTAAGCCGCCTAATTAGAACGGACGATCGAATTGAAAATTAAACGATTTTTTGCAAAAGACATGCGGACTGCTCTGCTCCAAGTTAAAGAAGAACTTGGTTCGGACGCAGTGATCATGTCTAACAAAAAGGTCGCAGGTGGCGTGGAAATTGTTGCCGCTATTGATGGCGAATCTAGCCCGTCAGCAGCGAGCCCAAGACTCAACAAACCTCAGCAGCCTGCGCATAGCCAATACACGCAAATGGCCGCTCCCTCAGTTCCGGCAGGGCGTCGCGAATTAGATGATGACAAGGTAAGCCTTCAGTCAAACTCTGAAGGTGGACGCTCAATGACCAAGCGCTTTGCAAACATGCTCAAGCAATTCAGTCATGGCGCAGACGATCAGCCGCAGCACCGCGCTGAAAACGAAGACTCTCTGTCAGCGTTACTTAATCGCCAATCTAGCAACAGTCACCTGTCGCAAAATAACCAGCCATCGAGTGGTAGCCTAGATTCAGCATTTGCTCGCGAAACTGGCCTCTCTAAATTGATTGCTGAAGATCGCCGAGTTGAACGCCCTGCACCTCGCTTGGATCCGACTCGTTACGATCGCGGTCGCGACAGTGGTCAATCCAAGGGGTCTGATACCGAAATGGAAACGATGCGTGAAGAGATGACCTCAATTCGTCGTCTGTTAGAGCATCAAGTTTCTGGGTTGATGTGGCAAGAAGTTGAGCGCCGTGAGCCGCTGAGAGCCATGCTTATCAAACGTCTAGAACGCATGGGTGTATCGGCAGAACTTGCTGATCAGATGGCTTGTTACATTCCTGAAGATACCAAACCAGCTCGTGCATGGAAGGCGTTGTTAGCCTTGGTTGCTGACCAGATCTCCGTGACACAGAAAGATATTTTAAAACGCGGCGGAATTGTGGCTCTACTTGGCCCAACCGGCGTGGGTAAAACGACGACGGTTGCAAAGCTTGCGGCTCGTGCTGCCATGGAATATGGCGCAGATAACGTAGCACTAGTGACAACGGACACATATCGTATAGGTGCACATGAGCAGTTATCGATTTATGGTCGAATTATGGGTTGTCCTGTAAGAGTTGCTAAAGATTCTAGCGAACTGGCCGATGTAATATATCAGTTACGTAATCGTCGCCTGATTCTGGTCGATACTGCGGGTATGGGACAACGAGATGTTCGCCTATCTGAGCAGTTAGACACATTGATGCAAGAGAGTGGTTCCGTTATCAATAGCTACCTTGTTTTGCCGGCTACAGCGCAACGCAAAGTACTACAAGAAACAATTGAACACTTTAGAAGAATCCCGTTGTCGGGATGCATCATGACTAAATTGGATGAATCTCTCAGTCTTGGTGAATTCATCAGTGTCGTAATACAAAATGCATTACCAGTTGCTTACATAGCAAATGGTCAACGAGTTCCTGAAGATATCGTTATAGCTCAACCAAAGTACATGATTGCTAAGGCAAATGAGTTATTAGAGAAATCTACAGAGAATGAACCTCATTACTGGAACAGCGATTCTGAAGGGCTCTAGGCGGCGGATAAATATGAATGAAAATATGATACACGATCAAGCTAGCGGCCTCCGTCGCTTAACCAAGCCTTCAATCACCAAAGTTATTGCGGTAACCGGTGGTAAAGGTGGCGTTGGTAAATCTAATGTGACGTTAGGTATGGCTATTTGTATGGCGCGCCAAGGTAAAAAAGTCATGGTGCTTGATGCCGACTTAGGCCTTGCGAACGTTGATATCATGCTAGGAATTCGCTCTAAGCGAAACCTTGGGCATGTGTTAGCGGGTGAATGTGAACTCAAAGATGCGATTGTTGAAGGTCCGCACGGAATTAAAATCATTCCTGCGACATCGGGCACGCAGAGCATGACAGAGCTATCACACGCACAACACGCTGGTTTGATTCGCGCATTTGGTACCCTTGAAGACGAGATGGACATCTTGCTAGTGGATACCGCGGCTGGAATCTCGGACATGGTGATCAGTTTCTCAAGAGCGGCGCAAGATGTGGTGGTCGTGGTTTGTGATGAACCTACTTCAATCACTGATGCATATGCGTTAATTAAGCTTCTGAGTAGGGAACACCAAGTTCAGCGATTTAAAGTTGTTGCAAATATGGTCAGAAGCTACCGTGAAGGCCGAGAATTATTTGCAAAATTGACTTTGGTCACAGAGCGCTTCTTGAATGTGAGCCTCGAACTCGTAGCATGTATTCCTTTAGATGATAAAGTACGTCAATCAGTCAAGAGACAGAAAATCGTAGTCGACGCGTTTCCTCGCTCTCCAGCTGCGTTGGCAATCAGCTCACTGGCAAATAAAGCATTGACCTGGCCAATACCAAAAACACCAAGTGGACACTTGGAGTTCTTTGTTGAAAGGCTGCTGAACCGTACTGAATTTGTAGAGGAACCATTTGGTGAATAAAGCGCTTACCTACGACCAACACGCTAATCACAATAGCCAACAGGCTTTTTTTGAGAAGTACTCTGTGTTGGTTAAACGTATCGCTCATCACTTGTTGGGGCGATTACCGCCTAATGTATTGGTTGATGACTTGATTCAAGCGGGCATGATCGGCTTGATTGAAGCGCAACAAAACTATGATGGTACCAAAGGCGCAAGCTTTGAGACGTATGCCGGTATTCGAATCCGTGGTGCAATGTTGGATGACATTCGCCGTGGGGATTGGGTGCCGAGATCGGTTCATAAAAACAATCGAGAAATCAGCAGTGCAATTGCGGAACTAGAGAGTACTCTCAACCGCGACCCAAGCGATGCCGAAGTGGCAAAGCACATGGGGCTCAGTTTAGAGCAGTATCATAGCGCTTTAACTGATATTAATTGCTCAAGATTGGTCGGGATCGAAGATTTAGGCGTCTCAGATGATGTAATATCTCCGAATGAAGACTCTCAAGATAACGCGCCTTTTCAAGGGGTTGCTGATGAGTCATTCCGCCAAGCTCTGATCGATTCGATAAAACAGCTTCCGGAAAGGGAAGGCTTAGTGCTTTCTCTTTATTACGACGAAGAACTCAATTTAAAAGAGATTGGGGAAGTATTAGGTGTCAGCGAATCTCGTGTCAGCCAAATATTGAGCCAATCTATGCAGCGTTTACGCACTAAGTTAAGTGCTTGGACACAGAACGACTAACAACACTGATTTTTATTCAGTGGAGGCTAATTTGAACAAAAACATGAAAATTCTCATTGTTGATGATTTTTCAACGATGCGCCGAATTGTTAAAAACCTACTTCGCGACCTAGGTTTCAACAACACACAAGAAGCAGACGATGGCTTGACCGCGTTACCTATGCTGAAAAAAGGCGAATTTGATTTCGTGGTAACTGACTGGAACATGCCGGGTATGCAAGGTATCGACCTGCTAAAACACATTCGTGCAGACGCTGAACTTAAGCACCTTCCAGTGCTAATGATCACAGCAGAAGCGAAGCGTGAGCAGATCATCGAAGCAGCGCAAGCGGGTGTAAATGGTTACATTGTGAAGCCTTTCACTGCCGCAACTCTTAAAGAGAAACTAGATAAGATTTTTGAGCGCTTATAAGCATTAAAAATAACCTGTTTTAGGCGCTTCTAGAGAGACATTAACTTTTTAGTTTCCGTTTCTCTCAAACGTTGAAGCGTCACAAATATGCGGAGTAAGGCCGAACTCAGGATGATTTCATTAGAACAAGCAAAAAAATTAGTAGAGCTGCTTGAAAACGATGAGCAGCAAGATGCTGATTCTCTTGTTAGAAGCATTTATGAAGACAACTTTAGTCTTCAAGACAATCCAATGCTTCAAGAAATAGGTAGTCTGACTCGCGACCTCCATGACTCTTTGACACAATTCAACTTTGACGAGCGCATTCGCGTTATCGCAAATGATGAAATCCCTGATGCAAGGGATCGCCTTCAGTATGTCATTGATAAAACGGAAGTTGCGGCAAATAAAACGATGGACGCTGTCGATCGCTGTATGCCAATCGCAGACAACCTACACGAGTGTTTACTTCAAGTAAGGCCTCAATGGAATGAACTGATGCATGGCCGCATTGAGCTGGCACAATTTAAAGCTTTATGTCACCGCATTGATGGATTGCTTGTCCAAGTAGAGGGCGATAGTACCGAACTACGTGGGCAACTGACTGAAATCTTGATGGCTCAGGATTTCCAAGATTTAACTGGGCAGATTATTAGCAAAGTTATTACCTTGGTGAATGAGGTTGAAGGGCGCTTAGTCGAGATTCTCACCGTATTTGGTGCGAATCAGGTTGAGCCAACTCCAACATCAGAGAAGAAAGCATCGATTGCTCCAGAAGGGCCAATCATGAATCCAGAAGAGCGCGAAGACGCTGTTGCTTCTCAGGATGAAGTCGACGATTTGTTATCCAGTCTTGGATTTTAAAGGTAACGTATGAGCTACGATTTAGACGAAGATATTCTTCAGGACTTTTTAGTCGAAGCAGGAGAGATCCTTGAGCTTCTATCAGAGCAGCTGGTAGAACTTGAGAATAACCCTGACGACAAAGACCTATTAAATGCTATTTTCCGTGGTTTCCATACAGTAAAAGGTGGTGCTGGTTTCCTAGCATTAACTGAGCTGGTGGATACTTGTCATGGTGCCGAGAATGTGTTTGACATTCTACGCAACGGCCAACGCAGCGTAACATCAGGCTTGATGGATACCATGCTGCAGGCTCTAGACACTGTTAATACACAGTTCCAAGCCGTGCAAGATCAGGAACCTTTAGTGCCAGCAGATCAAGCATTATTGGATGAGCTTCACCGTCTCTGTAAGCCAGAGTCAGCGGATGAAGTTGCACCAGTGGAAGCGCCTGCGCCTGTTATCCCTGAGCCTATCGCTGTTGAACCTGAACCGGTTGTCGAAAGTCCGAGCATCAGCGCCTCTTCAGTAGACGATATCTCTGAAGATGAATTTGAGCGTCTGCTTGATGAACTTCATGGTAAAGGTGGCTCACCAACGTCATCTGCGGCACCAACACCGCCGCCAGCACCAGCTGCACCACAACCTGTGGTTGATAGTGGTGATATCACTGACGACGAATTCGAAAAGTTATTGGACGAACTGCATGGTGCGGGTAATAGCCCGACAAGTGCTGGTTCAACGCCGCCTCCACCGCCAGCACCTGCTGCAGCACCAGTATCGGCGATGTCTGAGGGCGACGATCTGATGACTGATGAAGAGTTTGAGAAGCTACTTGATCAGTTACACGGCTCTGGCAATGGTCCATCAGTTGAAGAACTCGATGCCGCGACTAAGCCTGCTGAAAGTAAGCCCGTTGCACCTCAAGCTGCGCCTAAGCCGCAACCCGCAGCGCCAGTTGCTGTAAAAGCTGAACCTGCACCAAGTGCACCGGCAAAAGCGGAAGTGAAAGCGCCGGCTAAGAAGCAGCAAGCGGAAGCAACCGTTCGTGTTGATACCTCAACGCTGGATACCATTATGAACATGGTTGGCGAATTGGTATTGGTTCGTAACCGACTCGTTAGCCTTGGCTTGAACAGTAACGACGAAGAAATGTCGAAAGCTGTCTCTAACTTAGATGTTGTTACTGCAGACCTACAAGGTGCGGTAATGAAGACTCGTATGCAGCCGATCAAGAAAGTATTTGGTCGCTTCCCTCGAGTTGTCCGCGACCTTGCACGTAGCCTGAAAAAAGACATCGTTCTTGAGATGCGTGGTGAAGAAACGGATCTAGACAAAAACTTAGTAGAAGCACTTGCTGATCCACTGATTCACTTGGTTAGAAACTCAGTTGACCACGGTATTGAAATGCCTGAAGACCGAGTGATGGCGGGTAAATCAAGAACCGGTAAAGTGATTCTGTCTGCCTCTCAAGAGGGTGATCACATTGAGCTGGCTATCGTTGATGATGGTGGCGGTATGGACCCCGATAAGCTTCGTGCTATTGCGGTTAAACGTGGTCTGATGGATGAAGATGCTGCTTCTCGTTTATCAAACAAAGAGTGTTTCAACCTAATTTTCGCGCCAGGCTTCTCAAGTAAAGAGCAGATCTCTGATATCTCTGGTCGTGGTGTAGGTATGGACGTTGTGAAAACGGCGATCAACACACTGAATGGCTCAATTGATATCGATTCTGAGATGGGACAAGGCACCAAGATTACGATCAAGGTTCCACTGACACTAGCGATTCTACCTACCTTGATGGTTGGTGTTTCTGGTCACCCATTTGCGCTGCCTTTGGCTTCGGTTAACGAGATCTTCCACTTAGATCTAAGCCGTACCAACGTGGTTGATGGTCAGTTGACGATCATCGTTCGCGATAAATCGATTCCACTGTTCTACTTGCAAAACTGGCTTGCACCGAAAGCCGGTGATGTTGAGCTACGTAAAGGGCATGGTCATGTGGTTATCGTACAACTTGGCAGCCAACGTGTTGGCTTTGTTGTTGATACGCTTATCGGTCAAGAAGAAGTGGTGATTAAGCCGCTGGATAAATTGTTGCAAGGTACGCCAGGCATGGCAGGCGCAACAATTACGAGTGATGGTCACATTGCATTGATTTTAGATGTGCCGGACTTGTTGAAGCAGTACGCAGCTGCGTCAAGAATTTAATTTAAGGATAAATATGGCGATTAAAGTATTAGTCGTTGATGATTCGAGCTTTTTTCGTCGTCGAGTAAGCGAGATCATCAATTCAGAGGCTCGCCTAGAAGTCATCGATGTTGCGGTAAATGGTAAAGAAGCGGTAGAGAAAGCGAAACAGCTAAGACCTGACGTGATTACCATGGACATCGAAATGCCTGTCATGGACGGTATCACAGCCGTTCGTGAAATTATGGCGGCGTCTCCAACGCCTATTTTGATGTTTTCATCGCTAACGCATGACGGTGCTAAAGCGACATTAGATGCTCTAGATGCGGGTGCTTTAGACTTCCTACCTAAGAAGTTCGAAGACATCGCACGTAACCGCGATGATGCCGTTGCGTTACTTCAACAGCGTGTGATTCAGATTGCGGCTAAACGTGCTTTCATGCGCCGTGCACCAATTGCACCGAGGGCGACAGCAACGACTTCAACATCCACGTCATTGCGTCAACCGGTTTCTAATGCTACTCCAGCCGCTAGACCTGCGGTCGCATCCGCTGCGAAATTCAGAGCTTCGGGTAAGAAGTATCAGCTAACGGCAATTGGTACGTCGACTGGTGGTCCTGTTGCCCTACAGAAAATTTTAACGCGCATCCCTGCGAACTACCCGCATCCTATTGTGCTCGTGCAGCATATGCCTGCGACTTTCACTGCGGCTTTTGCTAGTCGCTTGAATACCTTGTGTAAGATCGAAGTTCGCGAAGCTCAAGACGGAGACGTGTTGAAGCCTGGCGTTGCTTATCTTGCTCCAGGCGGCAAGCAGATGATGGTTGATGGTCGTGCTGGATCGGCTCGCCTAAGAATCATCGATGGCGGCGATCGCATGAACTACAAACCTTGTGTGGATGTGACTTTCGGCTCTGCTGCGAAGATCTACGGCGACAAAGTGTTGTCTATGATACTGACAGGCATGGGTGCCGATGGTCGAGAAGGTTCACGCATGTTGAAAACCGCAGGCTCGACAGTCTGGGCACAAGATGAAGATAGCTGTGTTGTATATGGTATGCCTCAAGCTGTAGCAAAAGCTGGCATTTCTACTGAAGACCTACCTCTGGACCGCATCGCGGAACGGATCTTGGTTGAAGTTGGGTTAGCTTAGGTAAATCGAGATGATTGTTTGGAGTGTTGCAAACCAAAAAGGTGGTGTT
>NZ_MCYD01000704.1:0-3213 GCF_002876325.1 Vibrio sp. 10N.261.52.A1 | reverse complement strand
ATACAGTAATGTGCATTGCAATTTAAATTGTGAGATCTGATAACTCGAAACCAAGAAGCTAACAGCTCTATTAGACAGAAAAATTCTGTATTTAAATGCAGAATAATTCTGTCTAGTTTCTATCGTTCACACCTTATATGCAATCTGATCATTATATAACAATGGCTTATATCACAGCTAGGGGCGGAGCTAGAGAAAATGCGGAATTTTTCTGTCTAGTATGACCCCCCCCCCCCACATTAAGAATCTGGTCAATACAGCTTACTTAAGCTCTTCTGGTATACGGCGATCTTTGTGATAGTACTCTCGGTCGCGTTCGTTGATTTCTCTCACTACTTTGCAAGGGTTACCAACAGCTACCACATTGGCTGGGATATCTTTGGTGACTATGCTGCCAGCGCCAATTACCGAGTTTTCACCTATGGTAACGCCCGGTAAAACAACTGTGCGCGCGCCAAGCCATACGTTGTTGCAGATACGGACAGGAACATTGAACTGGGCGGCTTTGAGCCTGAGTTCTGGGCTGATGGGATGTGTGCCTGTCGCGATGGTTACGTTAGGTGCAATCATTACGTTATCGCCGATGAATACGTCGGTATCATCAACAAGCGTTAGGTTGAAGTTTACGTATACGTTGTTACCTAAGTGAGTATGACGCCTCCAGTTGGCGTGTAGTGGCGGCTCTATGTAACAACCCTCGCCGACCTCTGCGAAGAGTTGCTTCATAATTTGTTGGCGTTTTTTACCTTCTCTCGGGCGAGTGTGGTTGAAATCGTACAGCACTTCTAAACATTGCGTTTGCTCGGCGACCAGACAAACGTCATCACAGTAATAAACGTCTTGGCTGTGCATTTTTGCCTTTATATCCATGTTTGAACCTATTTGATAATTACCGAAGAACGGCATAAATAAAGCGACATATGGATAATTTGAAGCGTTTCATTGGTCTCAAAACAAGTTACGAGTTACGCGGCCTTATGTTCTCGGCAACGTGCCATAACACGCCACTTGGGTCAGTGATACAAAACTCAAGCATTCCCCAAGGTTGCTCAACCACCTCGGTAACGGTTACTTCAAATTCCGCCATTACATTAGAGTTTTGTACGTGCTGATACCAACTTTTTACGTCCTCTACGAGCAAGTGCATCATGTAATTGTGACAGTGCGTAGGTTCGTAAAAATCTTGTAAAAGGAATGCATAATCACCGTGACGAAAATAAGCGATATCATGGAACTCAGACATGAGCTCAAACCCCAGAGCTTGGTAAAATCGCTTAGATAGATCGAAATCTTTTGCGGGCACAAACGATTTTATGTCAGTGACTTTGAGGTTTTCTACGTTGGACATTTCCTTCTCCATTACGGGCCATTCCTTAGTGATTGATGTTGAGCTTAGCAATGAGGTAAATGTTAGGTGACATTGTCACGTAACAACCACCTCATTGAACGTGCAGGGTTTGAATATGAGTTAATCGTCAGCACCACATTTTGCACAAGGCTGGTAAGTACGTTCGCCTTGTTCAATTACCACGTAATCACGCACGCAACTTTCACATAATGCTAGCTTTGGGTAAGCGTCCTTCTGTTTCTTTGCGTTTATATCGCCTTCAGTGGTGTAGATAGTTCTCATTTGAAGCCTTTAGTATTAATCACTTATGAAGCCAAATTGTATCACTGTTTATCGCGCCATTTTTATACTTTGAACAACAAAATCAACGTGCCACGCGTATCAGTGGTAACATTAAAAGAGTCAGCCAACGAAGAAGCCAAGAATGAAAGATTGTAATCAATGCGGAAAATGTTGCATCAAATATGGGGATGGCGACCTCGCCGCAACTCAAGAAGAGATTGATTTGTGGGAACTGTTCAACCCGGACATCTTTGAATATGTTCGCGGTGGTGAAATTTGGTTCGATCCTCAATCCGGCGAACGTTTAACTCGTTGTCCGTTTCTAGAGGTCGTCCCGAATAAAAACACGAACGCTCAAGCCAAATACACATGCAGTATTTACTTAGACCGCCCAGAGGATTGCCGACACTACCCTAGCCTAATCAATGAAATGGTGAGGGATAAGTGTGAGATGATTGAAGTGGTGGATCTGCAAGATACGAAAAAAGCTCAAAGAAGACTCGACCTTTTAATGAAAGGAAGTCGCCCTTCAAGCTTTTCATAATTGTCATCTTTTGGAGAGCTGATCTTGTTATTACGACAAGTACTGATTCTCTTCTAACCAATCTAGCGCAACCAGTGCCACCGATGAACATACCTCTCTGTCATTGCCATCGACAAACTTAAGTTCTTCGATCTCAGCGTCTGGTGATAGTTCGCCCGTGTAGTCTGCAACGTAACAAGTCAATTGCACTGAAATACCTTCCGCTTTGCCATCAGCCTGGCCAGTAAACGTCTCAACGTATTTGAGTGAATCAGGCACTAAATCGACTGAAATCTCTTCTTTGATTTCACGAAGCAATGCTTGCTCATCACTTTCACCCGCTTCGCGTTTTCCACCCGGTAAGTAAAACCGTTCTTTACCTTTTGATCTCACCATCAACAGCTTGCCATCTTGAATGAATACCCAAGCGAGCTTATCAATTACCTTATTCATGTTCTTAGACCTTGTTATTGTGCTTCTTATTCTAATTAAAGCGACGATATCGCATGGGCGGCATGTTACCTACAGCAGTCAGCATATTCTATTGAATTACATAAAAAATGATATTGGGAGTCGATGAATGACAGCCATCAATGCGGTTCGTTAAAGGTTAAAGCTTACCAATGGCTGTCATTTGAAATAATGATGTGACGAAACTAATCAACAAGCCACTCTATCGCAGAGTCGTGATCTTCGAATGACTTGATGTCACCAGACACAAACCAGCTTCCCACTTTTGCTGCCAGTTCTTGCCAGCTTTGATCACCGTAAATAGCGATCTTGTCTATCTTGGAGTTGAGTTCTAGCCCGAGTTTGAAATCATCCCACGCGGCGCGCAGTTCCCAGCCCGTTAATGTGGAGATATCAACAAGCATCTTCAGTGCGGACGAATCGATCTCTTTTATGGTGGTTTTTAAGATGGGTATCATTGCTTGATAGTCGTCGTGCGTTAATTTCCCTTTCGCTTTGAACACGATGATGGTTTCGCCGCTAACACGCTCAATTCCAACCGATATTCCATGACGTTCGATACTCATAACCTTGCCCCTCTATTAGAAAT
>NZ_MCYD01000703.1:0-14117 GCF_002876325.1 Vibrio sp. 10N.261.52.A1 | reverse complement strand
CTTTAAATTAGTAAGGAAAATTTATGAAGAATAATCTTAGTATTGGTGATCTACTTTATCGTTCAAAGCTGCTGGTAGAGCATGCCGGAATCTACCTGGGTAAGGGACGAGTACTCCACAACTCGCCAGATGGCAATGTAGAAATTTGTGCCTTAGAAGATTACGCAAATGGCAAACCAGTAAAAGTTGTTTTGAGTCATTTAAGTGAAGAGAAGAAAAACGAACTGTTTAGCCAAGCAGAACAATTGATCAAGAAAGCTAGAAAATATGGGGTGTTAGCCAATAACTGTGAGCATTTAGCCTCTACAGTACTACATGGAAAACCATCCAGTGAGCAGCTACAAAGTGCGGGCCTTGGCGCTGTTGCAGGTCTACTTTTGGCTCACTGTAACCAATCGAAGAACTCTTTGCTGTACATATTAGCTGGTGGCCTTATAGGGTGTATGACTGTCAACGCCGCTCGCAAATACGACTGTGTTGTATAAACATGAAAGGAGTGGGATGCACATAACCGACTCCTTTCTGATATTTGCTAAAAACTAATAGAATGCCCAAACAATGTGCTGTTCACATATCAGACCACCTTCATACCACATTGTTTCAAGTATTCGAACGTTTCCTGGTCATCACACTTTATGACTAAACCACTACGCCCACGACTGAGCAACACTCTATAACTACCCTCTGTGTAATGTTCGTACTGGCGCCGGTCTTCAACCACCAACTTTCCGTTGCGATATACCATATCCTGCCCCCAGTTAAACAAAGCCAGTGATAGTTCTAAACCTTGGCAACTAAACTCAGTACAAGCCGCTTCAAATTGACAACATGAATTTTCAGAACTTGGTGGCTCAACGTACCAAGGGCCAATATGTTTACCTGGTTTGTATTTGTCTTTCTGGACTTCTTCAATAAACTTGCCACCTTGGCTGGACATCAACCAGCCTGTTCTAAACGCGTCTTGAAGCTTGTTTCCTTCGTGCATAGTTTGTTGTACACCCAGAGAATAAGCTTCAGCAGCTTGCTGGTTTTGAGTCAATCGCAATGGGTAGTAAGCCTGAATATCCAAAGCGACTTTTTGAGCTTGGTCAGAATTGTTAGATAGAACCGCTTCAATCCACTTATCTAAACTTTCCGTATAGGCTTGCCGAATGGGCGTTTTAAGGTTATACACGTCTTTCTTAATTGGCGTAACGAGTTGCATTTTACCGGCGTGCAGCGATGGCATAATAGGGATGACTTTGCCGTTTTGCGCTCTTATTGCTGCATCTAGGTCTACTAACATCTGATCTAACTGCATCTCATTGCGATGGATCGCTTGACCATCCCCCACCAAAAGCACCAACACTCCAAACGGTTGGCAAGCAAGCCAGTTACAAAACAGCATTAACTCAGACGGTGATTGTGATTCTCTAGGGCTTGCTTTGTCCCACGCTCGCTGTGCTTCATCAAATACGACAAAAGTCTCTCTGCGTGATGTTAGTGAGCGCTTCAGATCCTTCTTGAACGGGAGCAGATCTTGGATCATCACTCGACCATCAATGACCTTATCTCCTGTTCGGCCAACTGACTGCTTACCACTATAATCTAACGTATGTTGTAGCACCTGAACGAGAGGTCCATTGCCAGAAAGAAAAATAGGTTCACTCTGCTTTGTGCTCTCACTACGTGCAATTTCCGCAACAGAACTAATGCCCAGTAGAGTCTTACCGGCACCAGGGCGCCCATGAACGACGACAACATATCTTTGCTGCTTGTCCCTAGCATGCTGATAAAGCTTTAAAAGTGCCGCACGTGCCTGGTCAATATTTTCACCGGCTGAGGTTTTTAGCGTAGGTATTTTAGCGTCGAAAAAGACCTGAGCAGTGCCATGCAATATGCTTGGCTGGCGATAAAACTCACCTTTTTCCCACTGGAGTACATTATAGTAACTAGGTTTACTTAATGACGTTATAAGCTGTGAAGCTAACTGGGGAGCCAGATAATCATCTGCGATGTCACACACAACGTTTGGGTGTTGGAACGGCTTAGCACCAGGTTTGGTGAGAACAACAAAGCCATGACCGACTAGGTCGATAGATTCACTGTGATAGCGTCGCATTGTTTGCAAATCAGAGTTTGCTCGTAGAATCTCATATTCAGAGGCTTCTTGCTTATGTTTGAACTCGACTACAAACAATTCGCCAGCTGGAGTAACTAGGTTAACATCCGCCGCTCGTTTTCCACCTTCACCAATCAATTCTTGTTCAAAGGCTATCCAGCACTTCTCTGGTTCCACTTGAGTTTCTGTAATAACGTGAATAATGGTAGCCGTCATTACATCGTATTCAGTTTCCCAAGCGTAGCGTTGCGCAGGATCGAGATCTTGCGTCCAACTCAAACTATGATGGAAAAAGACTAACGACTCTAGAAAACTAGCTTTATCTGTAGAAAGAAAGTCTTTCCAAGTCCCATCCCAGCCTGCTTTTAGGTCCATTTTCGTTATCCTTCAGAACGTAGACTGTAGTTTTTCAACGGCCGGTATATCAGCCGCAGCCCAATCAACATCCCAAAGTTGGTCTTTGGATAACCAACGAGAGTCAATATGCTCTGTAAGCTCAAGTTCGCGCGTTGGTACCTCAATAACAAAACAATGCATGGTGATATCAAAATCAGGGTAGCTATGCTCAATCGTCAACAAAAACTGTGGTCCAGTAACGGCAATTCTTAACTCTTCGTCTAGCTCCCTGGTAATGGCTGCAACAAGCGTTTCTCCAGGTTCTACTTTACCACCAGGGAACTCCCATTTTTCGCTAACATAATCTAGCTTCGATGGCGCTCTTTGTACGGCTAGGAAATCACCTTCATTTTTCAGTACAGCCGCAACGACTTCAATGCGTTTCTTACTCATTGATTTAGCTCTTCTAACAATTTATTGCTACGAGATTTTAAAACCTCAACATCCTTTGCATCATCTACGATATGCATTTTCTTGTGGCAATTGGGGCACAATGCGACTGTATTATCAGCCGTATCGTCTCCACCTTTCGCAAGCCAAACAATATGGTGTGTCTCGAGATATGGCTCGCCTTTCGCATTTTTAAATGGCGCCGGTTGTAGACAAAGTTGGCACTGACCTTTAGCGAGGCGTTTAGCCAATTCTGCTACCCAAATATTTCGCTCATAGCTGGTGGATTGTTGTTGATACCGTGCAGCGGTTTTTCCACCTTTAGCCGCCAAAAACTGAAGCTCTTCAATGTTGAGTTTCTTAGCCTTACGAACTCGAACGCTTTCAACATTATCTCTATCTTGCTTTTGAACCTGGCGATCACCCGTAAGCAGTGTCAATGGGAATATATATACCTTTCTCGGGTTATTCTTCTCATCAGTTTGCGTTTCTGAGTAAGGTTCGCTAGCAAGAGTAACCTCTCCCACATAGGTATATTCTTGGTCTTTAAACACCTCGAATAAGTGAACAGCGACGCCATTGGTGCCTGATTCAGCTAAGGTTTTATTTTGCTGAAATGTTAGGCTTTGATCGCCATTAGTGCCCATCCCTGTGTAGTGAAGCACACCATCAGACCAACGATCATCATAAATCGATTTTATGTGGTTCGATACAATGACCAATGTATTGGTTTTATGTGAGCGGCGCATCCCACCTTGCGGGCTGCAGCCGAAGACTTCGCATAGTTCTGTATTGTTGAGTTTTGTTCCGGTTTTAGGTAATGAAGTAGTATTCATGATTGCTCAATGTCCATTTTATTTGTTCGTTAACATTACTGAGATTAGAAATCCGCCATATCATCATTTCTCAGCCAGACACTCTCTTGCTCAAGAGCTAAGCCATGCTTCTTCATTTCAGTTACCAATTCTCGCACCTCTGTAGATTCTTCTAAAAGTGTTTGGCTGTTTCGCTCAAAAGAGTCAAATTCACTTGCTGTATCAACCCAAAGCTGGTTTTGTCCATAACGGTTCAAAAGTTCCTTCCAGTTAGGCATCACCCAAAATTCGGTTCTCGCTTCTAGCTTCTCTTTTAGACGTCGGAAGTTATTCAGCCCTACACCGTCATAATCGGCAAAAAAGTAGACAATCGGTGACCTTTCATGCACCGATAGCCAATCAATCAGTTTGTTGTGTAGCTGTCCTCGGTACCAAATAACGGTAGTGGGTTCGTTATTGGGCAACCAATCTAGTCTGTCAAATAGTGCTTGGTTCTCCACCAGCCAAATAGAATGATGGCTGTGTAGGTTCTTATTTCTTTCTCCACCCACTTCAAGTGAAAACACACCAAACTCTTCTGTTGCTGCATTTAAGTGCTCAGTTAGTACTCCGGAAACCTTCCATAGTGGACTGGCAACCGTCTTAGCCAGCACGTAAGTCACATCATGACCTGCTCTTCCTTTTTTACTGCTGCGTGTAGAGGCTATATTTACCGCGCGTTGCGGCACAGATGATGGCAATTCTTGGTTTGGTACCAACTGACCCAATGTGACTTTAACGACATCCATATCTAGAATGCGGTAGACAACGCCACGCCCTTTAGGAGTAACTTGTACACTCTGAGTTTTGCGGCTGAACTCAACAAGCTGCTTCTTCTGAGAAGGCGTCAATGTGCTTCCGGCAATGGAATCAGGGTACACCTCAATTAGTCGCGTTAGTGCTTTAGCCAATACCTGGCTCATAGTGATGGCTCCACTTGAGGTTGAGACTGTTCTTGGCTATCAATTGGTTCGAAAATCTGCCAACTATTTTTACTGATGTGGTTCTTACCATTAGTCTGGTGGATAGGCACACAATAACGAGCGGTGGTTAACGGTGCTGGTGAAGCAAAAATCAGTGCAAAACCAAACTGATTAGCAATCTCTATCAAGTTAGCTTGGTTCTTGGTATCCAGGGCCAACGCCTCATCCAAATAACATACCGCTCTCATTTTATGACGTTTATCTTGCATTAGATGCAACATCGCCAGACCAGTCACAAGTTTGGCCATCAATACTGTTCCATTAGAAGCCGCACTATCGATATCTTCAAATGACTCTGGTTGCTGCCCTTGCTTAGCAACGACAAACTCAAGTCTGAACAAATCTGCAACCCTTAGACCTTGGCGAACATTACCTTCCTCTATCAGTAGGCTCTTTGCTCGGTCTAACTCCATATCATCGAGAATACTGCCTTGATCAAACAGTTCGAAGCTCTGACCACTCGCTGTTTGCTCTGCTTGCTGGATTAGTACATTCATCGCATCAACAAGCTGACTCTCTTCAACTGGTTCAATCTTGAAAGTTTTGAGATCCGATAACTGCCTATGACTGATTAACCGGTTGAAGTCTTTCATCTTACTTTGTAGTGCATAGAGCCCACTGCGCAGCTCTCTTAAACTCGCAGTGACGTTGACTACTGCCGATCGAGCACGCCTTTCCAACGCTTTCTTCTCATCATCCAAACAATGACTGAATTTAATAATACCTTTTAACTCTTCATCCTGAGTTTGAGCCATCTGGAACTTGGTAAGCCCCTTTTGAGCTAAGTCATATTTTATTTGGCGCAATTCTTTGGACAACTTATCGAGGTCTTTACAATTCTCGATGTATTGTTCAAGGCGAACGGGTAGATATTCCAGAGACCATTCATCCACAGTAATCCAAGGCGTATGGGGTTGCTCCGAAAGAGCGTTAAACAGCGCTTGATCATCAATTCTTTGATTTTTCAGCTTTTCAACAAGTTAGGTTTTAGCTTAGAGCGCAACGTGGTGGTCGAATGGGAAGAGCAACGCTACAGCAGCACCCTTGGCCAACAACTGCAAAACCCCATCTTGGCACAGTGCTACCAAGAATTGCTGCAAGCCCTGTTTGTTGGCCTACTGGTCTATGTGGCCGCTTCCACCGTGCTGTTTGTGATGATTAACCACTGGTTTAAGAGAAAAGGGCAGAAGCAGAGCGAAGATAATC
Source organism: Vibrio sp. 10N.261.52.A1 (assembly GCF_002876325.1). Taxonomy (NCBI): domain Bacteria; kingdom Pseudomonadati; phylum Pseudomonadota; class Gammaproteobacteria; order Vibrionales; family Vibrionaceae; genus Vibrio; species Vibrio sp. 10N.261.52.A1. The sequence goes on along the minus strand of NZ_MCYD01000703.1, from coordinate 8,187 downwards.
ACATTCGAGGCTTTCAATTGGCTGAGCCTAAAGCCGTCACCGCAGAGCTTAAAAAGAAGAAAAAACTCTCCCCTTTTGCGCTCGATGGTCACAAGCTTTTTGTTGATGGATTTGAAGTCAAACACCTGATGATTGACGGCACTACGGGGGCAGGTAAATCCGTTGCGATTCGCAAGCTCTTACGTTGGATACGAGCACGCGGAGACAAGGCCATTATTTACGATAAAGGCTGCGATTTTGTCAGTAAATTCTATGAGCCGCACAAAGACGTGATTTTAAATCCCTTCGATGAACGTTGCGCAGCGTGGGATATTTGGAGTGATGCCAAAGAGGCGCCAGACTTTGAATCCCTCGCGGCCGCGCTTATTCCGCAACACGGTGAAGGCGACCCATTTTGGGTAGACTCCGCACGAACCATTTTCGCAGCAACCACCTATCAAATGATGATCGATGACAAACACGAATGTACGATTGAAAATTTGCTGCACATTATCTTAACGTCTGAGCTTTCAACGTTAGGTGAACACTTAAAAGACACCGAAGCCAGCTCACTGGTCTCGAAAAGTATCGAGAAGACGGCTATCTCCATCAAATCGGTTCTGGCGACTTACATCAAGTCCTTACGTTACTTACATGGTTTGGATGAAAAAGACGCACAAGGCCACCGTAAACGGGCGCCATTTTCGATCACAGATTGGGTACAAGACGAATCACAACAAGGGTTTCTGTTCCTATCCAGTAATGCAAGACAACACACCGCCCTCAGACCACTGATCTCGATGTGGCTTGCGATTGCCTCCAACGCCATTCTAGGAATGGAGCCCGATGACGACCGCCGAATTTGGGTAATCATCGATGAAATGCCTACGTTACATAAACTGCCTGAACTCACACACATTATTTCTGAAGTGCGTAAATTTGGGGGGTGTTATTTACTGGGGTTGCAATCTTACGCTCAATTAGAAACCACTTATGGGCGCAACGCGGCCAGAGTCATTTTTGATTTGCTCAACACGCGCTTTTTCTTCCGCGCCCCTTCAAAAGCGATGGCCGCCATTTCCTCGGAGGACCTTGGTGATCAAGAAATCGATATCTCACGAGAAAATATTTCTTACGGGGCGAACGCACTGCGTGACGGTGTCTCACTCGGCCATCAAAACAAAACGCGCCCGGTGGTATCTCCAGCGGAAATCCAAGGTTTGGATGATTTAGAGTGTTACTTGCGCACGCCTAACTCCATGCTCATCACGAAACTGCAACTGAAATACGATCGCATGAGCAATCTCCAACCCTCCTTCATCAAACGCAGCCTACCCGGAGGGAAAGCAATGGAGAGTATCGACCAAGCCTTGATTTTCCATGAGTTAATTGCTTTGCATGAACTCGATGAAACCCAAAGAAACCGGTTACTTGCCATTCAGCAAAGTACGTACGAAAACGAAGAAGAGCAGCAGCAAACCAGAGTCCGTCAGAAACAAACCCTTGCCAAAGCCTCGAAAAAGAAAAACCTGACCACCAACGCAACCCAAAACCAACAGATCGCAGAAGACACACAAAATGTACTTCAGCGAGAAGCCGAAGAGGCGTCCATAACACAAATAGAACCGGGCGAGATGTACGATTAACCACCGAAATGCAACATCCATGCTCACTGAAAGCAAAAACCATTTTGCCCTCCCCTGTAACAAGCCCTGACCACCCTATCATTCGCCTCAACGCCGTCCGCTAACCTATTCGTCTCCCTCCCAATCACCAGCATTTCGCTGACGCAGCGGTTTGCGGCGATCCAACAAAAGGAAAACACCTTATGATGTCCATCAGTCCTCTCAAATCCGCCTCTGGCGCCGCCAAGTATTACTTGAACGAAGAAAACACACCAAATACCTTTGATACGTCACTCGAAAAAGACAGTAACGACAACTACTACCTCAAAGAAAGCAGTACTGCTGACAACACTTTTTGGCACGGTCAGTTAGCCGAAGAAGCAGACCTACTCGGTAAACCGGTTGACCCAAAAACGTTAGAGTCCGTTTTATCTGGGCACCTAGGCCATGAAACCATCAAAGGCAAACGCAACGTCCATAAGTCGGGGTTTGACTTAACCTTTTCTGCACCCAAATCAGTCAGTGTGCTTGCTCTCGTCGGGGGTGACACACGGTTAATCGAGGCGCACAACACGGCGGTCAAATTCGCGCTATCGCAACTAGAAAAAGACGTGGCACAAGCCACGCACATCAATGACGAAGGCGCTCGTGAGTTCATCAATACCGAATCGATGGCTTTTGCGGTCGTACGCCATAAAACCAGTCGTGAAAATGACCCACAACTTCATTCTCATGCCTTAGCGGCAAACATGACGCGCGACAAAGAAGGGCAACTGCGTACCCTCGCCTCTTCTCTCAAACAAAAAGGCGGCGTCATCAATGGGACCGGAGAGCGCATTTACCACTTCCAAAAATACTACACCGCTCTTTACCAGAGCCAACTTGCTAAAGAAAGCGAACGAATAGGTTACCAAATGCAAGGGATGGGTAACGGTCAATTTGAAGCCAAAGGGATCCCTCAAATCCTCCTTGAAACGTTTTCTACTCGCAAACAACAGCTCGACCAACAAGCCTTAGATTTTGGAGGGACGCAAGCGGCAAAAGATGTAGCCGCACTCGATACTCGCAAAGCCAAAACCGACGAAAGTGAGGCTGCGCTCAATGCTCACTGGCAACAAACGGTGCGCAACGCAGGACATAAGCCCGAAGAACTGATTAAAAACGCCCTGGGGATCACTCCACAAGAACATAACCCTGAAGAAATCGCTAAAGACGCGTTGGGGCGCGCCATTGAACACTTAGGGGGATACAACACGGCATTAAAACTGGAAAAGATCATAGAGTTAGCCGCGGCCGAGTTTACCAAAGGCGGCGTGCAAGCCAATGCGATTGACCTTAAAGTGGTCGCTGACCAATGGGTGAAAGATGGGGCACTTATCCCTCTTTCAGAAAAAGGTCAATACACCACGCAAGCCATGCTGAAAACCGAACAAGCCCTCCTGGAGGTCACTCAAGGGCGTACGCGCCATATGCGCACGCCAGTCAATGACGCTACGTTAGATAAATTAAACCTCACTCAAGGCAACCGCCAAAAGGTGGCGGACATTTACCAGTCCACCAAGCAGTTTCATGTGGTTAATGTGTTTGGCAACAGTGAACAAATCGCGCAAAACCTCTTGAACGTCGGCAACCATGTCGGCAAACGTGTCCACTTAGTGTCACAAAACGCCAAAGACAAACACCGTCATAGCCAAACCATCCAACGTGAAAGTCATACGGTCGCAACCTGGATAAAACACCGATTTCAAGAAGAGCAGCGCCACTCTGTCCATAGTTTGTTGCACTCAGACGTCCCTATGACCAACAAAGACATCCTTCTTGTCGACAGCGCCCACAAGATGAGCGCCAATGAGTTGATGGCTTTAAACGTAAAAGCTAAGGGATCGGGTAGCAAAGTCATTTTGCTGAACAACACATCCAGCCGCCAAGGCTTTAAAGCCTATAACGCCATCGAGCTTTACCGCAAAGGCAATGTCGTCTCGCACTCTTGGGTAGACAGCAAACAGATAGACAGCAAGGTTGCTTTGCACAACAGCGATACGCGCACCCTTGCCAGAGCGTATACCTACTTGTCAAACAAAGAGGACACACAAGTGCTGGCGACTTCTCACGTTGAACAACGACGATTGACGGCCGCGATCCGGTCCTCTCTGCAGAACGAGGGTCAACTTGCCCGCAGCGGCATCACCTTGTTTACTCAGCAGCCTCATTATTTGTCTAAACCCCAACAGGAGTTAGCGCAACACTACAAGCCAGGTATGCTCCTTCGCCATTGGGAAGACGGAAAACCGCAAGAGTTAGTGGTTTCAAGCTCAGACAAGACAAGCAATCAAGTCCACGTCCTGAGCAAAACCGATGGACAAGAATACACCCTCGATCCCGCTTCCGCCGGATTCAAAGCCCTCAACGTGCAGATCTTTAAACCTGACTCGCTGCAAGTTAACCAAGGTGAACGCCTTATGACGACCGGTAAGCACATTCCATCCGGGTTGATCGCCAATGAGCGTTACGTGGTCACGTATATCTCTAAAGAAACCCTAACGTTAACGGACACGCAGGGCGAATCGAATACCATCCCCGTTGAAGCCCTGAAAGACGCACCACTACAATACGACTATGTCCATACCGCCAGTCATATCGAACCAAGGGCGCACACCCTCATTTCAGGCAAAGCCTTTACGCTCTCCAAAGCGCTCTTTCACGATCTGACCGAGAAAAGCGCGCGCATCGATGTGTTTACCGACAACCCCGATAAAGCCCAGGCCGCGCTTGAGAAAAGCGAAGTGAAGCTTTCTGCCATCGAGCGAGTGATGCACACTCAAAGCGTCAACGACCGCTACCTGACTGACGCCACCATCACCACTGTCAAAAGCGACCTCGAGCAAGCCCTCACCCTCTTAAACAAAGAGCAAAATTCCCCCCTGCAAGAGAAAGCGTTGAACTTTGCCCTGAGACATCTTTCTGAAAAAGAAGCGGCGTTTACACAAAAAGAGTTAGTCGTCGAGGCGATCCGTTACGCTTTTGAAGAGGCCAATCAACCGATAATCAAAGAGCAAATTGAAACAGAGCTCGCCAAACGCAGGGACGTCCTCTCTGCCGAATACAGCGACGGCACACGCTGGACCACCCAAGCGGCGCTCGATACCGAAAAGCACATTTTGCGGAACATTGAGCAAGGGAAAAATCAACACAAGCCGTTTGCCACCCACAGACAAGTCAGAGATTATCTCGATGCACAGCCTCGCCTTACCCAAGGGCAAAAGGACGGCATCACCCTTATCTCAACGACCAAAGACAGTTTTGTGGCCGTGCAAGGTTTGGCAGGCACAGGTAAATCCACCCTGCTCGAATCCAACATTGAATTGATTCAACACACCGGCCAAGCCAGTACACACTCACCTTCGCAAGTAATCGGTCTGGCGCCAACTCACGCCGCCGTCAGCGAACTGGAACGCAAAGGGATACAAGCGCAAACGCTGGAAAGCTTACTAACCGACCTAAGACGTGGCATCACCTTACCAGAGGACTACAAAAACACGCTGTTCTTCCTCGATGAAAGCTCCATGGTCAGCAACCAACAAGCCAAAAAGCTCACCGACCTTGTATTACAAAGCGGCTCCAAAGCCACCTTGCTTGGAGATAAAGAGCAGCTGCTTTCTCTTAATGCCGGTAAACCGTTTGAATTGAGCATGAGACAAGGATTCATCGATACGGCTTACATGACCGACATCCTTCGTCAGAAGAATGAAATACTGCTTGGTGCCGTACATAATATTGTAGATAAGCAACCACACAGCGCCCTCGATAAACTCTCTCAGCAAGGTCCTGAAACACTCGGTAGCACACAACATATCATTTCCACCCTCGATGAGAGGGCGAAAGACCAAAGCAAAGCACAACTTATTGCCACCGAAAAGCTGCCTTACGCGGTGGCGCAGGACTACCTTGCCCGCACGCTCGAGACACGAGAAAACACGCTGATCATCGCTTACACAAATAATGAGCGAGACCACATCACTGAGCACATTCGTGCCGGACTGATGAAAACACAGGAGATAGGCCAAGAAAACATCATCACCACCCGATTACGCTCTACAGGTGATAGCAAAGAAGAGTTGACCACCATGATGCCTTATCAGAAAGGGCTCATTTTAAGCACCAAGCCAGGAGAGTACGACATCATTACCCACGTTGATTCGGAGCACGGTGTGGTGACTCTTCAAGACGTAAATACAGGTAAGACAAAGCCATTTTTGCCACGCAACAAAGACCACAAATACACGTCACTCTTCGTTCAATCAGAAAAGCCCCTTTCAACCGGGGATAAAATCATGACCCGCTTTACCGACAAAGCGCGAGGCATTAAAGCCAATGTGGAATACACCATCAGCCGTGCCACCAAGGAAGAAATCACCGCACTTTCGAAAGAGGGGCAAACGTTAAACCTCAACCCAAACCAACTCAAAGATGGGCATTGGGATTACGCTTACACCAGAACCGCAGATATGGCGCAAGGCGCGACGTATCAGAACGTCATTACCACGCTCAAAGGCAAAGGCGCACTGACCAACTTAAGACGCGCTTACATCGATTTGAGCCGAGCGAGTGCTCATGTCAAACTCTTCACCGACAACCCAAAACAGATGATGAAGAGCTGGTTATCAAAAGAAGTCAATAAACACAGTGCCATTGAAACCGTCGATAAAATTTCACCACACAGTACCCCTTACTTTAATGACAAGGCCCTACCTCATGAAGACGTGCGTTATCAAAATAGGAATGGAGATTTTGACTACCACCAATTTAAAGAACACATCAACCAAGCGTTACCTAAATACACCGAAAGCTTAGCCATCAACCTATTGGGACAACCGAACCCATCTAAATCAGACCGTGACTATTTAACTTTTGGTATCGGTAAATCGGCGATAAAAGTGTCATTAACGGGGGAATATCGAGGGTATTTTAAAGACTATACCACCGGTGAAAAAGGCTCACTCATCAATTTGATGATGAGTCATAAGGAAATAAATTATAAGGAGGCAATGAAAGAAGCCCATAACATGCTCAATAATCCTGATAAATACCAACTCACCGCCAACCCTAAAAATGATCAATTACTGAATACGACGCCAAAACACATGGCACAATTTGAAGAGAGAGCGAAAGAATATATACAAACCAGTCAACCACTCACAGGCACATTAGCCGAAAATTACCTCAATAAATTCGGGATTGAACACCCTAAGAATGACCATGTTCATTTTCATCAAGCGGTGTATTCCTCAGAGGACAAGGCATTTCACCCTGCGATGATAACCAACATTCACGATAAAAAAGGAGAAACAAAAGCAATTGAAGTCACTTATTTAGACGGGCAAGGAAATAAAGACCCAGCACTCGACATCAATCCAAGGACCTTAGGCACGAAATCCAAACAAATGACGCAATTTCATCAAGGCCGTGATTTGCACACCACCATCATCAGTACCTCAATCGAGAATGCTTTTATCATCAATCAAGCCCACCAAGGTCAATACGACATTATCAATGTCAATCATAAGAATGACATCCAGAATATTTCCACCGATGAACTCAGACAGAATATAGTGATTGTCCTGAGTCAAGGTAATACTGACTTAAACCCCAACAACATTGAAAAAATCATGGCCAACTTTTCAAGGAGAAATATTCAGTTTGTTTCACCTGACAATATGCTTGAGGAAATCAAACAGGGTATTGAACAATACCATCAACAAACGCACCAACAAAAAGAGGCATTTGATACACCAAATCAACCCCACAACTCATTAACCGAAAAGCCAGACAAAGATATCCAACAATACAACCAAGAACTCAAGAACAAAGAGCTTGAACACTTCGACAGTAAAGTCCCCTCCCCTCAAAAAACGTTTGATTTTAATCAGGAGCGTGACAACAACAATGACCAATATAATAAGCTAGATAAAGAGTTAGAGCGGTAGAAAAAGGGGGGCCAATGAGCCTGGCTCTTATACACAAATCCCTAAGCCACAGCTTAGGGATTTTTTTGAACTAATTAGGTTTCATGATCTGATCATCTAAGTAATGACAAGGGTGATTATCAAGACCTATATAGAGCCAATCCTTTGGGCACAAAAGCAATTTGGTCAAGCCTGCCTCAATGACACCAGACGCACTCAAAGACTCGTTGCTCTAGCGCCCTCACTGGCCGAGCAACCTGACGTACCGGTCTCTAGACTCATCATATCCCCTGCTGATTACACTTTACGTGAGCTTTGCTTGCTCGTTTGCATTTGCTGAACACAAACTAATGGAAGGCAATGCTAAAATCATAAAGCTCATCGCTCAAGACGAAGCACTTCACCTTACTGGCACCCAGCACATGATTAATCTGTTACGTAATGGCCAAAATGACTTTCCATTCATGCAGATCGCAGAAGAATATAAGCAAGATTGTTTCGACTTGTTCAAGCAAGCAGCTGAAATCAGTTCTTATCTAGTGGGTCAAATCGAGAATGAAGTTAAAACCGATGACTTTAACGGTTTTGAGCTTTAAAGCAACCAACTAATCCAGTAATCA
>NZ_MCYD01000702.1:0-1861 GCF_002876325.1 Vibrio sp. 10N.261.52.A1 | reverse complement strand
GTAATGTGATGACTAATGGTGTAAAAACAATGGACACTTCACCTCTAAGACTTGGATTAACCATGTGGTCTCATTCTGAGTGGCAAAGTCAGTTCTACGGTAAAGGCACTAAACCCGCCGAGCGCCTTGAAAAGTACACACAAGTTTTCCATACCGTAGAGGGCAATACGACCTTTTACGCGACGCCGAGTATGACTACCGTACATAGCTGGAAAGCGGCAAGCCACGATGGTTTCAGGTTTACCTTTAAACTGCCAAAGTTCATCACGCACCAGCAACAACTTAGACACTGCCAAGCCGAGCTCAAAGAGTTCTTAATGACCATGTCACCCCTTCATGATCGCATCGGTCAGTGGACCATACAGCTACCACACGCCTTTGAACCGAGCATGCTTCCTGCTCTGCAAAAATTCTGCACCTTGTTTCCAAAGGAGATGCAGCTCGGTGTTGAAGTTCGCCATTTGGGTTTCTTTGATAAAGGTGATGCTGAAAAACGCTTTAACCAATGGCTTGTGGAGGAAGGTATTAACCGCATCATAATGGATAGTCGCCCTGTCTTTTCTGCGCCGCCAATCACAGAAGCGGTAATCGATGCCCATCAGAAAAAACCACGCGTGCCTGTTCATGCCATTGCGACGGCCAATAATCCAATGATTCGATTTATTGGTCACCCTGACCAAGCGCCAAATATCGAGTTTTTCAAACCTTGGTTTAGCAAAATCCCGCAGTGGTTAAGTGACGGCAAACAACCGTACTTAATGATCCACACCCCAGACAACAATCATGCGCCGGAACTCGCGAGCGCCATCTATGAGTTATTGCAAAAACAAGTGTCTGAAAATACGTCACTATTACTACCTGACCTGGAGCAATTTCCAGCTCAAAAAGGCAATCATCAAATCTCGATGTTTTAAGGCTTCTTATACATACAACAGTAATCCTCATCAGTAATCTGAGTTTTCGTGACAGCAGTCCTATTTTTTCGTAAAATACGCCCCCTTTTATTCGGTACGAGCTTTGTACCAGTAACGCTGACTGTCGAGAGAGAATGCCATGAGCAACAAAGACAACATCTTTTCCGCTCCTATTGATAAAATTGGAGACTTCACCTTTGATGCAAGGGTCGCAGAAGTATTCCCGGATATGATTCAACGCTCGGTTCCTGGCTACAGCAACATCATCTCAGCTATCGGTATGTTAGCGGAGCGTTTCGTAAAACCGCATTCAAACGTTTATGACTTGGGTTGTTCTCTTGGCGCTGCAACACTTTCCATGCGTCGTCACATCCAGCAAGAAGGCTGCACAATTTTCGCTATTGATAACTCAGAAGCGATGGTTGAGCGCTGTAAATTACACGTTAACGCTTACCGCAGCGACACGCCTGTAGAAGTCATCGAAGCCGATATTCGCGAAGTCGAAATCAAAGACGCTTCGGTAGTAGTACTTAACTTCACGCTGCAATTCCTGTCGCCAGACGATCGCTACGCCCTACTTGAAAAAATTCATGCTGGCCTGCGCCCAGGCGGAATTCTAATCTTGTCTGAGAAATACGTATTCGAAGATGAAAGCTCGAACGAACTGCTTATCGATCTGCACCATGATTTCAAACGTGCTAACGGATATAGCGAACTTGAAGTAAGCCAAAAACGCAGCGCGATTGAAAACGTGATGCGCCCAGACTCTATCCCAGTGCACAGAGAGCGCTTTGATAAGATTGGCTTCTCAAGCAGCGAAGTGTGGTTCCAATGCTTTAACTTTGGATCAATGTTCGCGATTAAGTAACGCACTCAAACTCGGTTAGCTCGTACTAGAACGTCATCCACACTGTAGTGAATGACACGATAACTTTTACACCACCAAC
>NZ_MCYD01000701.1:0-4235 GCF_002876325.1 Vibrio sp. 10N.261.52.A1 | reverse complement strand
GTTATGGTTATTAAAAATGAAATTTACAAAGCTTAGTAAAACAATCTGTTTGGCTCTGTTTGCCTTACATATCACTCCCACATTTGCCGAAGACTCGCCCCTGATTCCAGTGACCATTGAAAAGGCTCACAAACAAGCATTCACTTCTTCAATCAACGAAGTCGGCAAAATTAGAGCAACAGATTCTGCTGCATTGACCTTTAGCGCTTCCGATAAAATTCTCGAAATTCACTTCAAAGATGGAGATTCGGTTAAGAAAGGTGAGCTGATTGCTCAACTAGATAACACCAAAGCGAAAGCCGATTTAGATAAAGCTAGAAGCTCGTTGGCGCTTGCAAAGTCAAAATTAAAGCGAGTACAAGAGCTACTGAAAAAGCAACCGGATTCAATGTCTCAGCAAGACGTTGAAGAGCTAAAAGAACAAGCGAATCTCGCGGCCGCTGACTTCCGTCAGAAAGAAGCACTAATGAATGATTACCTATTGGTAGCGCCTTTTGATGGCCAGCTAACGAACTTCAACCATTCTGTGGGTAGCAAAATTGATAGTTCAACGGCCTTGGTTAGTTTGATCAAGCTTGATCCAGTTGAAGTTCAGTATTCAATTGGGCAATCAGACCTAGGTAATGCAAAGTTAGGGCAGAATGTATCGATCCAAGTTGATGCATTTACTGACGAGGCTTTCTCTGGCGTCGTAGACTACATTGCTCCGGCTGTTGACGAAAGCTCAGGTCGAGTAGAGGTTCACGCGCACGTGACCAATCCAGAGCATCGCTTGGTTCCGGGCATGTTTGCCAAGGTGAGCCAAATGACCAGTGAAGACTCAACGAAAATGGTCGTTTCTCAAAACGCGGTCCAAGCCAAAGATGCAGAGCGTTTTGTCTGGGTAGTAAATGGAAACAACATTGAACAACGAATCGTTGAGCTCGGTGTAAATACTAATGATGGGTATGTCGTTGTCGAAAAAGGGTTACAGCAAGGTGATAACGTAGTAGTTACGGGCCAGCAAAACCTTAAGAAAGCCTCTTTGGTTAAGGTTATGAACCCGAATGTTGAGCAAAAAACAGTAGAGTTGATGCCTCAAAATGTAACTGAACCGATTGAACAAACCACTGAGACACTACTTGATGAACAATACCCTGTAGAGCCGACGGTTGATTGGACTGACGACTCAAAAGATTCAGAAGAAGAGCCAAATGCAGCCAGCAAAACTAAGGTGACTGCTGAGCAAAGCAGTCAATCAAACAGCAAGGAAGCGATAACGAAGGAGAGCCCGAATGAAGCTTCCTGAGATTTGTATTAAGCATCCTGTTTTTGCTTCAGTGTTGAGCATCGCCATCGTATTACTTGGCGTGCTGTCATTTCAGAAGCTATCGATTCAGTACTTTCCTGAACATAAAACACCTTCAGCAACGGTAACGGCTGCGATTAATGGTGCAAGCGCAGAGTTTATGTCGCGCAATGTTGCGGACAAATTAATTACTGCTGCTACAGGTCTTGATAGCGTAAAGACCATGACGACGGACTGTCAGGAAGGCACCTGTAATTTAAACATCATCTTCGAAGATGATGTTGATGACGTTGAATACACTAGCCTGATGAACAATCTTCGCAGTAGTGTTGAAGCCATTGGCGATTTCCCGCCGAGCATGACAGATAAACCAACGGTCACCGACGACTCATCAGACACCAGTACGCCAAGTAATATCATCACATTTGTTAACACTGGCAAAATGTCTAAACAAGATATGTACGATTACATTAGTCAACAAGTTGTCCCTCAGTTTAAACATATTCAAGGTGTTGGTGGTATTTGGGGGCCATACGGTGGTAGCCAAAAAGCAGTGAGGGTTTGGCTTCAACCTGATCGCATGATGGCGCTCAACATGAGTGCTTCTGATGTAGTGGGTACACTGAGTTCTTACAATGCGACATTTACCGCGGGTACTATCAAAGGACAGGTTCGAGACTTCTCTATAAACCCGGTTAATCAAGTGACCAGCGTTGATGATGTCCGAGACTTAGTGGTACGTGTCGATAACGGAAAGATCATTCGTATTGGCGATATCGCTGAAGTCAAAATGGGAGAAGAAAGCCTAACGCCAAGTATTCTTCGTGTTGACGACAACTTAGCGATGTCGATTCAGGTCTTGCCTCTTAAAAGCGAAAACCCAGTAACGGTTGCTAATAAAGTTAAAAAGCAAATCGACCTAATTCAGCCTCAATTGCCTGAAGGCATCGAGATGAAAATGGTTTATAACCAAGCTGACTTTATCAAAGCGGCTATCGATGAAGGCTTTATGACTTTGGTGGAGGCTATTGTCCTTGTTTCCGCCGTTGTTGTTCTTTTCCTTGGCTCTGTACGCGTTGCTTCTATTCCGATCATTACCATTCCTGTGTGTGTGATTGGTGTATTTGCGGTGATGCATTTACTCGGGTTTAGTATCAATGTTCTGACAATCTTGGCGATCATTCTGGCGATTGGCTTGGTGGTTGATGATGCGATTGTTGTTGCGGAAAACTGTTATCGTCATATCGAAGAGGGCGAAACTCCGTTCAACGCTGCTATCAAAGGGTGTCGAGAGATCGTCTTCCCAGTAATTGCGATGACATTGACTTTGGCCGTTGTTTATTTGCCAATCGGCTTGATGGCAGGCCTGACGGCCGATCTGTTCAGGCAATTTGCTTTCACACTTGCAGCTGCTGTAATCATTTCTGGGTTTGTCGCGTTGACGCTATCACCGATGATGAGTGCTTATTTGATGAAGCCTGTCTCGACGCCTGCAAAGTGGTATCAAAAAGTCGATGCAAAGCTCAACGTGTTGTCTGACCGATACACTAAAGAGCTTGGTAAGTGGTTTGATCGTAAAGCACTAATGAGCGGTATCGCTTTAATGCTTATTGCGTTGTCTGCTTTGGCCGTTTGGAAGATGCCTCAAGTTCTGTTGCCAACAGAAGATACCGGTTTTGTAGAGGTTACCTCAACACCACCAACGGGTGTTGGTCGTCAATATCACCTTGATAACAATGAACAGTTAAACAGTGTATTTAAAGGCGATGATTCAGTTGAAGCGAACCTGTCTTACATTGAAGGCACACCGACCAATCACGTTCTACTAAAACCATGGGGAGAGCGTGACCAGTCTGCAGATGAATTAGTTAATGAGTTTATTGCCAAAGCGCAAAGCTCAGTTTCGGCTTATGGTATGTCTTTCAAGGTTCGCTCAGCGGATAACTTGAATATTGCGACTAACATGATTCTTGAGCTTACAACTGTGAATCGTGATACCGGCGCTTTGTCTGAAACAGCGAGCAAAGTGGTAGAGGCTCTTGAGGATTATGAGGGTGTCACTAACGTTAAAAACTCAATGTTACGCGACCAACTGCGCTATGACTTATCGATTGACCGCAATGCGATTGTTTTATCTGGGGTGGATTACGGAAATGTTACCAACGCGCTGTCGACTTTCTTGGGCTCAGTGAAAGCTGCCGATTTACAAGCGGATGACGGCTATACATACCCAATCCAAGTACAAGTGAATCTGAAGGATCTTGGTGATTTCAAAGTTTTGGATAAATTGTATGTGGATTCACAATCGGGACAAAGGCTTCCTCTATCTCAGTTTGTTTCCATCAAGCAAGTAACATCGGAATCGAACTTTAAGACTTTCATGGGACAAGACAGCGCTGAAATTACCGCTGATCTTATGCCGGGATATACCGCAAGTGATGTAAAAGCATATATCGACGACACGGTGCCAAGCCTATTGAAACCAGCACAGAGCTACGAATTCAACGGTATTGTCAAAGACCTTGTGGATTCTACAGCTGGTGCGCAGGTGCTATTCGTACTAGCGTTAGTTTTCATCTTCTTGATTTTGGCGGCGCAGTTTGAAAGTTTTGTCGACCCGATGATCATTTTGCTCACCGTTCCTCTGTGTATTGTTGGTGCGATTTTGACATTATCGGTGTTTGGTCAAAGCCTCAACATCTACTCGAAGATCGGCTTACTGACACTGGTGGGCCTTGTGACGAAGCACGGTATCCTATTGGTGGAATTCGCCAATGAGAAACGTAAATCAGGCGCAAGTGCAAAAGAAGGCGCGATCAGCAGTGCACGTTCAAGATTGCGTCCTATCTTAATGACGTCGTTGACGATGATCCTAGGCTCGTTACCTTTAGCCTTGGCCGATGGGCCTGGTTCTCTCGGTCGTATCAACATCGGTTTAGTATTGGTG